>NZ_JAKKRW010000016.1:0-132013 GCF_025653905.1 Shewanella sp. SM71 | reverse complement strand
AAACTGTACATATTGCTATGAACACTCATTGTTACATTGATTTAAATTTTTGACTGCCAACCCGAAGGCTAAGCAGTTTCGATTAACTCAACACCTGTGAGTGTCCACACAGATTTCTTGTTTTATCTTGTTAAAGAGCAACTCAACCTCATAAGAGAACTTGAGTACCACACTGAGCGCCGAACGCTTCCAGTTGGCTAGGGCTGCGTATTCTACGCATTTCCCGTTTCGCGTCAAGGAGTTTTTGCAAACTTTCTCAACACTCATCAATTAGTAAACTCATCGATGAACTGTCACATCAGGCTGCTTAACGCTGTCTGCCGTGTCAGTGGATGCGCATTATAGGCAGTGAAACTTTTTGTGCAAGGGCTTTTTTAACAATCTCCGCCAAGCGAATAAATAACCACCAAACTGCAGAAATATACTGCAATACTGAGCAATATCGCTGTTTGGGTTGATAAGTTTGGCAGAAGGAATAGCCTATTGCTGGAGTTTTAATAGATTGAATGGGCATAAACAGAAGTTGATAGCGATTTTTCGCTATATCTATCAGTAAACCTCTAAAAGCGTTATGCCCAGTGTGATGTCTTACTCTTGTTTGCACCTAGCTAATGATAAGCAATGATCAAAAGCACGAGCCCTAAGATTTATGCTCTTATTGTTTCTCTTTTTCGATATTTGTAGCGCTTTGTGTTTGTGCTGCAGCTTGGGTTGAGTGATTGTTCTCGACATTCGTCACCGTATCATCACCGACAATATGAGCGACTTTGAGTTTTCTCACGGTTCGAATCGTAATGATTGGGCCTGAAATCGCATATAAGCAGAAGCCGACACATAAGATCAATGCAGGTTGAACTGACACCACCACAAATACACCGACGACCAGTAAGATCACGATAAAGTTAACCTTGCCACGCCAGTCAATTTCTTTAAAGGAGTGATAGCGGAAATTGCTGACCATCAGTAAACCGGTTACCGCAGTAACAAGGGCCGCAATCCAACTGATGTTTCTTCCATCGAGACTATATTGACTACCAAGCCAAATACTGCCGGCAATAACAGCTGCGGCTGCCGGGCTGGCGAGACCTTGAAAGTAACGCTTATCGGCGACGCCAACTTGCGTATTAAATCGAGCGAGCCTGAGTGCCGCACCTGCACAATAAATAAATGCCGCCAACCAACCAATTTTACCTAAGTCGGCTAATGCCCAATTGTAGGCGAGTAGTGCTGGTGCCATTCCGAAGGACACCATATCCGCCATACTGTCGTATTCGGCACCAAAATCACTTTGGGTATTAGTCAGTCTTGCCACTCGACCATCGAGACCATCACAGATCATGGCTATAAAAATGGCTATTGCAGCAGCTTCAAAGTTAGCATTCATGGAAGCAATCACAGCATAAAAGCCAGAAAACAATCCGGCTGTCGTAAAAAGATTAGGCAGTAAATAGATACCTTTATTCTTTACTGTTTGATTTGAAGAATTTTGCATACACTTATTACGCTAGTTCAGTGAAGAGAAGTTAGCTTTCAAGATAACATATTTTATTATCATGTCGATGAGAGACCAGTTAGGGATAATTTCGATGTTAAAAGTGAACATGTTCAGAACAATACTGTATCGATGGCTCTGGCTCAGCCTTTTCATTGGCCCCGTTTCTGCGGGCGTTATCTATACTTGGGTCGACGAAAATGGGGTGACGCATTACAGCCAACAAGCCCCGCAACAAGAAAACATCAAAGCAGAAAAGCTCTACAGTGAAGATTTAGAGCAGGCGAAAGTGGGTTTTATCGCACCGGTAAAGAAAGCGGAAGCCACTTCTGAAGCCAATGAATTAGAAAAGTCAGCGGCGCTGATTAAAGAAAAAGACACCAAACAGGCTAAATCCATTTGTGAGAGTGCAAAACACAATTTAGAAATACTCACAACGCATACTAAGCTTATCCGCCAAACTTCCGATTCAGGTGAATCTGTCGCTATGACTGAAGAAGATCGCCAAGCCTCGATTGCCCAGCAGCAGGAAAGAATCAAACTCTTCTGTGATAAGAAGTAGCCAAATTTACTATGCCACTACATTAATGAACAACGATTAAGATGATGCAATAAAAAAGGAGCCGAGTAAAAAACTCGGCTCCTTTCATTTTAGTGCTTGAAGCGGGAGCGATACTGACTAAAACAGCTCTATCTCTTATTGCAAGATAGTTTATTTCAAGCTCGTTCATTCAAGAACGCTTATTTCAGTTCGCCTATTTAAACATATCCAACTTCAAGCTTGCGATTAACGTATCGCATTCAAACAACACACTAAGTTACTAGCTACTAGTTATTGCTCGAACACTAACTCGCCACCCGCACAGCTGACCTTGATCGGTTTACCCGGTAACAAGTCACCACGCAGTAATTTCTGCGCCAGCGGGTTTTCGACTTCTTGCTGCAATGCCCGTTTCAACGGTCTTGCACCATACACAGGATCGAAACCAATTTCCGCAATCAGTGATAATGCGTCGTCGGTGATCTCCAATGTATAGTCCTTTTCAGCCAAACGTTGGCGTAAGGAAGCAATTTGTATCGAAGCAATACGCTTGATATTGGCAGCATCCAATGGATGGAACACCACAGATTCATCGATACGGTTTAAAAACTCGGGTCTGAAACTGTGAGTGACCACATTCATTACCGCCGCTTTCATCTCTGCATAGGTCACTTGACCAAATCCTTCTTGGATAATGTCGGAGCCTAAGTTCGAGGTCATGATGATCACTGTATTTCTAAAATCGACAGTACGACCTTGACCATCGGTTAAGCGTCCATCATCAAGCACTTGCAGTAAAATGTTAAACACATCGGGATGCGCTTTCTCGACTTCGTCGAGCAATATCACCGAATAAGGTTTACGACGAACGGCTTCCGTTAAGTAACCGCCCTCTTCATAACCTACGTATCCAGGAGGCGCCCCCACTAAACGCGATACTGAGTGTTTCTCCATAAACTCAGACATATCAATGCGCACTAAAGCCGATTCGGTATCAAATAAGAACCTCGCCAGTGATTTACAAAGCTCAGTTTTACCTACACCCGTTGGGCCTAAGAACAGGAACGAGCCAATCGGGCGATTTGGATCCGCCAGACCCGCGCGGCTACGACGAATCGCATTCGCAACCGCATCGACGGCTTCGTTTTGGCCGATCACACGCTCGTGCAGCGCCACTTCCATTTGCAGTAATTTTTCACGCTCGCCTTCCAGCATTTTCGATACGGGTATTCCCGTCGCTTTCGACAATACTTCGGCGATTTCGAACTCAGTAACCTTGTTACGCAATAACGTCATGTCCTGCATTTCAGCTTGTGACGCCAAATCGAGCTGTTTTTCAAGCTCAGGAATACGACCGTATTGCAACTCAGACATACGGGTTAAATCACCCGCACGACGCGCCACTTCTAAGTCCATTCGAGCCTGTTCGAGATCGGCTTTAATATGCTGAGTGCCCGCTAATGCGGCTTTTTCAGTACGCCAGATTTCGTTCAACTCTGACGCTTTCGCTTCAACGTCACGCAATTCCTCTTGCAGATGGTCAAGCCTGCGACGACTCGCCTCATCATTTTCTTTGGCTAACGCTTGCTCCTCCAGTTTGAGCTGGATAGCACGACGTTCGAGCCTGTCGAGTGACTCAGGTTTTGAGTCCATCTGCATACGGATGCTCGATGCCGCTTCGTCAATCAAATCGATCGCCTTATCGGGTAACTTACGGTCCGACACATAACGGTGCGACATAGTCGCTGCCGCCACAATCGCCGGGTCGGTAATTTCCACATGGTGATGCAGCTCGTAACGTTCTTTCAGTCCACGCAAAATAGCGATGGTGTCTTCAACGCTTGGTTCATCCACCAACACTTTTTGGAAACGTCGTTCAAGCGCCGCATCTTTTTCAATATACTGACGATACTCATCAAGCGTGGTCGCGCCCACACAGTGCAAGTCACCACGCGCTAACGCAGGTTTAAGCATGTTACCCGCATCCATTGCGCCCTCACCTTTACCGGCGCCGACCATAGTATGCAGTTCGTCGATGAAGAGGATCACTTGACCTTCTTCCTGCGCTAACTCATTCAATACCGCTTTTAAACGTTCTTCGAACTCACCGCGATATTTAGCGCCCGCAATCAATGAGCCCATATCGAGGGATAAAACGCGCTTATTTTTAATCCCCTCGGGGACTTCACCATTAACGATACGCTGGGCAAGTCCTTCAACAATCGCCGTTTTACCCACACCCGGTTCACCGATAAGGACGGGGTTATTTTTACTGCGACGTTGTAACACTTGGATCGTACGGCGAATTTCATCGTCACGGCCGATCACAGGATCTAACTTGCCTTGTTCGGCTCGCTCGGTCAGATCTATAGTAAACTTCTTCAACGCTTGGCGTTGATCTTCAGCGTTCGGATCATCCACTTTTTGGCCGCCGCGCATTTGTTCAATGGTTTGTTCCATCAACTCTTTGGTCGCGCCGGCTTTTTTCAGCGCTTGCGCAAGGGCATCGGCACCTTCTAACGCAGCTAATACAAATAATTCGCTAGAGATATATTTGTCTTTACGCTTTTGCGCCAATTTATCACACAGGTTTAATAAACGGATTAAACCTTGGGATAATTGCACATCGCCGCCAGTCCCTTCAACTTGAGGTAAGCGTTCCAGCTCTTGACTCAAGAGCGATCGCAGCGCACTCACTCGAATGCCAGCTTGGGTCAATAAGGGATGGATTGAACCTGAATCTTGGTTCAACAATGCCATCATCAAATGCAGCGGTTCAATAAACTGATGATCACGCCCAAGTGCGAGTGACTGGGCATCAGAGATGGCAAGCTGAAATTTATTGGTCATACGATCGAGTCGCATACAGCCTCCTAACACTCATATAGTAGAGATATGCCAATCCATAAGACATCTTGCCAATTTAGTGGCTTTAAAATCAGTACCGCTAATGAAGAGATCTAAATAGGATTGGTATTACATTTCGTTAGTTAAAAGATGGGGGCTATTTAGCCAAATTCAAGAGAATAACGCGCAAATAAATACAAACTGTAGGGGAATTAGCTTAAGACTTAAGCCAGATCAATGAAGCCATGCGTCCCGTCACCTTATCGCGACGATAAGAGAAGTAATCCGTGTCGCTGACTGTGCAGATATCTGCGCTATAAATATGGTTTATCCCGAGTAAACTCAAGCGTAATTTAGCCAAGCCAATAATATCGGCAAGATACTTGTTACCACTTGGAATAAAACACGCTGCCGACTGCGGATGTAAAGTACAAAAGGCTTGCTGTACTTCAACGCCGACTTCAAATTTTTGTGGACCAATTGCCGGACCGAGGTAGGCAATCAACTCATCCATAGGTGAACTAAACTGCGCCGCGGTGGCCTCAATCACGCCATCACATAAACCACGCCAACCGGCATGGGCCGCAGCCACTTCTGTTCCCGCTTGATTACACAACAACACAGGTAAACAATCGGCAGTCATTATAGCGCAAACTTGGCTAGCCGTTTGGCTGTAACTGGCATCGGCAATCGGTGTATCCACAGCAGGAGCTAAGCTCAGCGCATCTAAATTAAGCACATGAGTACCATGCACTTGCTCGAGCCAGACAGGCTCAGCGGTTAACGCTAATTGTTTGCAGAGTAATTCACGATTAGCCATCACCAGCTCTGGCGCATCACCGACATGCAGTCCAAGATTCAAACTGTCATAGGGATGCACGCTCACACCGCCATGACGATTTGTCATAGCGATGCCAACATTAGCGGGAACAGGCCAATCGTGATGAAACACTTACAAATACTCGATCGGATGCTCGACTGTGTCTTGACGCAGTGCTTTCGTCAAAATCACCATGTCTTCAGGAATTGGCGCGTGCCAGCTCATGATTTCACAACTCACAGGATGCGCTAATTCAAGACGCACTGCGTGCAGAGCTTGGCGCTTGAAGTTTTTCAGAATATCAAAAAACTCTGGGCTGGCCCATTTCGGCGGTTTTGGACGACCACCATACACAGGATCGCCCACTAATACGTGGCCTATGTATTCCATGTGCACACGAATTTGGTGAGTACGACCCGATTCAAGGCGCAATCTTAGACGAGTGTGGTTACGGAATTTTTCCGCCACACGATAATGCGTCACAGCTGGTTTACCTGAGTGATGCACCGCCATATGAGTACGTTTCGTTGGATGACGACCAATCGGCTCATCAACAGTACCGCCACCTGTCATAGTCCCCATCACAATCGCTTCGTATTCACGAGTGATTTCACGGGCCTGCAAGGCGGCAACTAAATGGGTTTGCGCTTCAACGGTTTTGGCTACAACCATTAAACCTGTAGTATCCTTATCCAGACGGTGCACAATACCAGCACGTGGTACATGCTCAATATCGGGACAATGGTGCAACAGCGCATTCATCAAAGTGCCATCGGCATTGCCAGCACCAGGGTGAACCACGAGTCCCGCTTGCTTGTTGATCACAATAATGTCGTCATCTTCATAGACGATATCCAGATCAATGGCCTGTGCCGCTGCGTGAACTTCTTCTTCAAGAGTGGCATCTATGAGTATCTGTTGCAGCTCATAAACTTTCTCTCGGGGCTTATTAACGACAACGCCGTCAACATAAACTGCATCAGATAGGATCCATTCCTTGATGCGCGTGCGCGAGTAATCTGGGAACAACTCTGCTAGGGCCTGATCTAATCTCAGTCCAGTTTGTGTTGCCGAAATCTCGCTTTTTAGATTAATCTCTTGTGTCATAGGAACCGTATCCCCATTTAGGGGTCAAAAAATGTGTGCTATCTGTTACAATCGGATGTTTTCTATTTTATAGTGAAATGGAAAAATTCTTAACTACAACTTAAAAAGAATTGAATTCAAGTATGTATAAATTTTCCAAAGGCGTTACCTTAGTCCTATTTTCACTAGCGTTATCAGCCTGTAGCAGCAGCCCTGATGATAACGATATTGCCGCCAAAACGTCACCTGATGTACTTTATACTCAGGCAAGAACCTCTATGGAGCTTGGCAATTACTCTAAAGCTGTCCGTTCTTTGGAAGCGTTAGACTCACGCTTCCCCTTCGGACCTCACAAAACTCAAGTCCAGTTAGACCTGATATATGCTTACTATAAAATGGACGATGTCGCTTCTGGTATTGCGAACATAGACAGATTTATCCGTCTTAATCCAACTCATCCAGATGTAGACTATGTGTTCTATATGCGCGGTTTAGTGAACATGCAAGCCGACAATTACATGTTCCACGACATGCTTAATATCGACCGAACCGATCGTGACCCTAAAAATGCTCAAGATGCTTTCAAAGATTTTGATCGTCTTATCAAAACCTACCCTAACAGCAAATATGCCGCTGATGCGCAAAAACGCATGTTAGCGTTGAAGAATCGCTTAGCAAAATATTCAATTCAAGTTGCCGAGTATTATCTCAAGATGAATGCATGGAGCGCCGCAGCAATCCGAGCACAATCTGTAATGGAAACATACCCTGGCACCCCTTCAAATGAACGGGCATTAGAGATAATGATAGAAGCTTATGGCGAATTAGGTCAGAGCAAGCTGAAGCAAAACGTGCTCATGGTAATGCAAGCTAACTTTCCAAACAATGAAATCTTATCAAACTAACCGAGAATGCCCCTTAAATAGGGGCATTTTTTTGCTTGGTTACCCTAATAAGCCATAAATAGATAACGCTAAGTTCTCAGTGTGGATAGTGGTTTGGCTATTTTTACATCCTCAATACCAACACAAATGACACTTTCGTGTAAATCTTATCCAACTGAGTCACTTTTTCCGTTATTTAGTAAAAATCTATTGACTCAAAACCCGAAAAGCCTTTAAATTGCGCCCGTCGCCCGAATAGCTCAGTCGGTAGAGCAGAGGATTGAAAATCCTCGTGTCCCTGGTTCGATTCCGGGTTCGGGCACCATCTTTAAATGGGTTGCGATAGCGACTTATGTTAGAGAACTGCGATAGGTACAGTGCAGGTGTGGTGGAATTGGTAGACACGCCAGCTTCAGGTGCTGGTGCTCGCAAGGGCGTGGAGGTTCAAGTCCTCTCACCTGTACCAAATTGCAGTTCAAAAGTTAAGATTCACAGTGTTAAGATTGTCAATTCGATGAAATATCGAATAGCCATGCAGATGTGGTGGAATTGGTAGACACGCCAGCTTCAGGTGCTGGTGCTCGCAAGGGCGTGGAGGTTCAAGTCCTCTCATCTGTACCAACATTTAAACCTCGCCAAGCGAGGTTTTTTTGTATCTAAAGCAAAATAAATTTTCTGTAACTCTCCCCTCTTTCCTCAGATTTGCTATACCTATTGTTACAGACTCATCATAGGGATAGATAGAGTTCTGCCTAAAGGACTCTTTAGTTCACTGAGGCTATCCATATGAACGGTCTACAAATAAAACAAAAAATGTTTATCGGCATTCTGGTTCCCCTTGTAATGCTAATGACGATTGGCTTTCTCGCCATTAATATGATGGGTAAAATTGAATCGGGTGTTGAACGTATCTATGGCGATAGAGTTGTGCCACTAGACGATTTAAAAGTGATTGCTGATAAGTACGCGGTCGATGTTATCGATGCGCAGGTGGTTTCACCGCCTCTCAAGCAGCTGAAGCGCTAGACAGTGCCAAATCTACCATTACCCAGCATTGGCAAAAATACTTAGCCACTGAACTTACCTCAGAAGAATCCCGACTCGTAAAACAAGCCGAAGTGCTGTTCTCACCCGCGAATCAACAGATTGACACTCTGGTCTCACGCTTAAGAGGATTAAATGGTGATGTATCAAGCCAATTATCGGCCAATATCCTGCCGCTTTACCAAGTAATAGACCCCATCAGTAACCAAATATCTGAACTGATTGCACTGCAAATTCGCGTGGCAGGCGAAGAAAAAGATCGTGTGAATGCCATTTACCAATCTTCAATCACTATTTTTGTAGCATTAGCCTGTGCCGCCATGATTATCAGTATTGTGATTGGGCTCTGGGTCAATCGCAGCGTGATGAATCCTATTAATGACATTCTCAGTAAACTGAAGCTGATCAGATCTTACCGTCAAATTCACTACTTTTAATCACGATGAGCTAGGACAAATATCCACTAGCCTCACCCAAGTTATTGAACACTTGCGGGGCATTCTTCATTCGATTGCCGAAGCGGCAAATACCGTTAATAGTTCAGCAAATGAGTTAAGTAGCTTCACGCAGGCAACCAATAAACGTATGCAACAGCAGCAAGCCGAAACGGAGCAAACTGCAACGGCCATGAATGAGATGACGGCAACGGTTGCAGAAGTCGCCCAAAGCGCATCTGCGGCGGCAGATTCAGCCAAAGATGCCGACACCTATGCAGCCAATGGCAATAATATTGTGATGCAATCGATTAGCAGTATGTCGCAATTATCTGATCAAATTCAAAAAACGGCACAAGTCATTGGATTTCTTTCTAATGAAAGCCAAAATATCGGCCGCGTACTCGATGTGATAAAAAGCATTGCCGAGCAAACCAATCTATTGGCATTAAATGCCGCCATTGAAGCGGCCCGCGCGGGGGAACAAGGCCGCGGCTTTGCAGTCGTTGCGGATGAAGTGCGGACCCTTGCGCAGCGCACCCAAAAATCTACCCAAGAAATTGAGGCCATGATTGCCACACTACAACAAGGCGTTAAAGAAGCAGTTAACGCTATGGAAATAGGTATAAATCAAGTTGATGATGCTAATGATAAAGCTAATCAAGCAGGCCAAGCACTGAAAGAAATCGTCTCCTCAGTAGATAGCATCACAGAACTTAATACTCATATTGCGACCGCTGCCGAAGAACAAAGTAGCGTTGCCGAAAGCATTAATCGCAGTATTATTGCCATCAGCGATATTGCAGAACATTCCACCTCATCGGCGGCTGAATTAAGTGAATCTGTGGTTAATTTAACTAAACTCGCCAACAGTATGCGCAATCAAGTGAGTGCATTTAAACTCTAAGTCAAAAAACCACACTATGACTGCAATAAGCTTTGCTGTTGCAGTTAACCTCCCCCATTACCTCTGTAATACATTGAAATAATATATTTATTTATCATTTCCCTATCTCATACCCGCTTTGATAAAGCACTTCAAATGACCTTAATCACGCTTATCGGTAGCACGAATTGCGATCATCACTATTGATCCAAATCAAATAGATCTTTAAACTTATTTAACATTCATAATATTTGCACGTTAAGGATTTTCTATGTTGGACAGCCGTACTATCCAAGTTATCAAGAGCACTATCCCCTTACTCGAATCCGCAGGCCCTGCGCTGACGACCCATTTTTATGAACGTATGTTCAAACATAATCCTGAATTAAAAGATGTATTTAACTTGGCACACCAGCATTCTGGTGGCCAGCCTGTTGCCCTGTTCAACGCCGTCGCGGCTTATGCTAAAAATATTGAAAACTTAGCGGTGCTAAGTTCGACTGTCGAGCGCATTGCCCAAAAACATACAGGCTTTCTGATCAAGCCTGAGCAATATGCGATCGTCGGCAGCCACTTATTGGCCACCCTTAAAGAGTTAGGCGGCGATGCAGTAACAGAAGAAGTATTAGAAGCTTGGGCGCAGGCCTATGGATTTTTAGCAGATATATTTATTCAACGAGAAGCTCAAATTTATCAGGAACATGCAGAACAAGATGGCGGTTGGGTGGGTGAGCGTCAATTTATCATTAGCGCGAAAAAGACTGAGTCCACAGTCATTACCTCCTTCATATTGACGCCCGAAGATGGTAAACCAGTTAAAGATTTCATTCCCGGTCAGTACTTAAGTTTGAAGCTAAAACATCCCAATTTAGCATATGAAGAAATCCGCCAATATTCCCTATCCGATGCACCGAATGGCAACAGCTACCGCATCAGTGTGAAACGTGAATTAGGTGGCCAAGTGTCTAATCTGCTACACGATACCATGCATATCGGTGACAAAATTGCAGTTATGCCGCCGGCGGGAGATTTTATCTTAGAAGTTGGGGCGGACATCCCCGTCGTGCTCATTTCGGCAGGTGTGGGTCAAACACCGATGAAAAGCATGTTGAATCAATTGCTCAAGTTGCAACATCCAAGTGCTATTACTTGGCTACATGCCTGTGAGCAAGGTGATGTACATGGTTTCAAACAGGCTATTCACACCAAGCGTCAGCAACATCATAATCTGAAGAGCCATGTTTGGTATCGCAAGCCGAGTTTAACCGATGTGGTAGGTACAGATTATGATTTCGAAGGACAAATGGAATTAAGCAAAGTCGCAGATCAACTGCTTCCCCATGCACGTTACTATTTCTGCGGACCTATTGGATTCATGTCAGCCATCAAGCAACAATTACTCGTTCTGGGTGTCTCAGCTGAAAACATGCACTATGAAGTATTCGGCCCCCACGCCGATCTCTAATCCCATGTCACGGGCTTGGGACACCTGACTCTCAAGTCCATTTTTATATTTAGAATACGCAGAATAATGGCTGATAAATTGAATTGCTCTATGTCTCTAAGCTACCGGTTTACAGCGGATGCAAGCCACTTCTGCGGCAGTCAGCACACGACTTTCGCCCGACGCCAGAGCTTCATCCAACACAATATCACCTATTGATAATCTATGTAGACCAACAACTGGGTTTCGAAAGCGACCAAACATCCGCTTAATTTGATGGTACTTACCTTCCTTTAAAGTCACTTCAGCAACATGATCAGCAAGGATCACCAATTTAGCAGGCTGAGTCATTATATCTTCAAAGCTGAAATACATACCTTCGGCAAATGCGGCGATATATTCTTCAGTTAATGGATTAGCTAAGGTGACGCGATACACTTTATCGACCTTATGCGTCGGTGACATTAGTGCATCAGACCAGCGGCTGTCATTGGTCAGTAATAACAAACCCGAAGAATTTAAATCTAGTCTACCCGCGATATGTAACTCATCACGGACTTCGCAATCGAGCAAATCAATCACGGTTTTATGCTGAGTATCTTTAGTCGCGCTCACCACGCCAATCGGCTTATGCAACATCAAATAAACTGGCGTGTTGGCCTGTAATATTTGCCCATCGAGTTGGATGTGAGAAAACTCATCCACTTGCCTATCCATGTCCTTCACTATCAATCCATCAACGCGTACTCGGCCCAAGAGTAACAGTTCACGTACCGCTTTACGGTGAGTGTGTAACTGGGTACAGAGATAACGATCGAGTCGGCCGCGCTTAGACTGCATAACACCACAAATGACGAAATATGAATGGGATAGCCATTCTAGCAGGATGCGAGTTCAGGTCATAGCGAGCTAATACTGTAAGCATCACAGAGCTTATTTAGAGCAAAATTAGATCAAACTAGGCAAAATTTGTTAAGCTAGGCGTTCAATTCATCTTATTGTGAGTGGTTACCGCATCAAAAACTTATCTGCAAGTCCCGTTATGATACGTTCGAACCTGCTATTTTTAGTCTTGTTTTTAGTGATACTCGCGAGCTCATTCTTCACTCAAGCGAGCGATGCAGAAAATCCCCCTGAAGCGCCTCAACCTTTCGCCATCCATGATAAACCGCTGATAGAGCGCTACGTCTTCGATGAACTCAAATCCCTCAGATACGATCAACAGGATCTTGAGCGGCGCCTCACCATAGATATCACAGATCGCGAACTGGCCGTTGCCGACAAGTCGATGAATTACGCCAATGTCACTGTCACTTACTTCTTTTATATGATCGCCGGCGTCGCCTCTTTAGTCGCCTTTATCGGCTGGCAATCCCTACGGGAAATCAAGACACATACCGCCAAACTGGCCGCGAATCAGCTGCAGAGTATTGCCGAACAATACGAAGAAAAGTTCAAATTACTCGAGCAAGAACTCAAGCATAAGAGTCGTACTATCACGGATAATAATCGTGAAATAGAAGTGATTAATGAAATTCATAATCTGTGGCTACGTGCCCAAAGTGCCCAGACTCCCGAACAAAAAATTGAAGTCTACGATGAAATCCTCACGATTCGACCTGGAGACTTGGAAGCGCTAACCTACAAGGCCGATGCCGCAATGGAAATGCGCGAATTTAATTGGGCACAAAGCCTATGTAATCGTGTTTTGGAAGTTGACCCAACTAACGCCCATGCTTTTTATCAAAGAGCCTGCGCCTTTGCGTGTTTAGGTGTTGAAGATAGAGCAATTTCTGATTTGGAACGCGCTATCCATAACAGCGCATCCTTCAAAGAGCTAGCGTTGGATGAAGCTGATTTCTCACAACTTAAAGGGCATCCTCGTTTCGAAACCTTATTGGCCTATCACGAACCTGATAAGCCCTAAGCTCCGAGGTTTAAGCCCAGAACGAATGCTTAATATATAGCGTTAGCTTTCAGTGACGTTTTATCCCACAGATAAAACGCCTCAAGCAAACAACTTAAGTGCACTACTAGGCTATCGACGCAACTTTAATTGCCGCAATTTTATATGCACAGCGGCGAGCACCTTCGATGATATGTTCTTCGCGGCTCACCACGGCAATATCAACGAATAACTGCTGGAAAAGTTGCAACTCTGAGCGGCAAAAGTTCAAACATTTAGTCGCTGCGGCGCAGATTGGACAATGATTTTCGAGTAAAAAATACACACCATCGATGTGTTCTATGGTCGCCATATAACCTTCGTTCGAGCGTAATTTCGCAAGTATGGCCAAACGTGTCGGAATATCAGTAGCCCCTTCCATTGCCGCACGATATTGGACTAACGCACTTTGCTCCCTGTGATCGATAAGCTTATCCAAGCCTTGGTCGCCAAAGATCATTTTTACCGAGTCAATCAACTGTACCGTCAATTCCTCATGGCGATCGGCAAAGTGAGTACGGCTTTGTTCAGTCAATCCCCAGTAACGTGTTGGGCGACCGCGGCCTTCAACTCGATCCTCAATATCCACATCACCCATATCTTCCAAAGCTTGCAGATGTTGACGCACCCCCATAGTCGTTAACGCCAATTCCTCCGCTAAGGTTTTAGCGGTAAGCGGGCCATGCAACTTGAGTAATTGAATAATCTTATCAGTGGTTTTCATTGAGCCTCCCCGATTTCAGCCGAAGCATTATCTCCCAATCTCCGCTGCTTTAACAGATTAAATAAACTTTTTTATTTACTTTATCCTTTACAAGATTAAGTAAAGCAATTACCTTATAAATAATTTATAAACAAATAGGTTTACTTAATGAAATTACTCATCATCAGCACCAGCCAAAGACCCGATTCACAAAGTGCTAAAGTCGGTCGTTATATCGCCGAAAGCAGTTTCTCATCTCCTCACAGCATGGGTTACGACACGATACATCACTTAGAACTATGCCTGTTTAATCTGCCATTTTGGGACGGAGAAGAAGACAACAAAGGTGAACACTGGCCCGAAATAGAGCACAGAGTCGATGAAGCCGATGCGCTAGTGCTGATCACCCCAGAATGGGGCGGCATGGCATCACCATTACTGAAGAACTTTTTGTTGATGTGTACTCGCGAAGAAACCGCCCATAAACCCGCCTTATTAGTCTCAATATCGGATGGTATTAGCGGTACTTACCCTATCGTTGAAGTGAAGATGAATGCCCTTAAAAACAATAAATTAGTGCCCATACCCGATCACTTAATCATCCGCAATGTCAGCCATGTACTCAATGCCATCCCTGAGAGTGCCCGCGATATCGCGCTTAGGGAAAGAGTGCAATACAGCTTATATATGCTGCATCAATACGCCCAAGCATTAGCCCCCATTCGTGAACAACATGCCAATCAAGCGTACCCAAAACAGCAGGAATACTGTTACGGTATGTAAGCGGCTTGAGATTTTAACCACCAGCAACAGACTAAAATCATTACAAGGAACGCATTATGATTCATTTAGAGCATATCAATTTAGTGGTAGACGACATCCCCGCAGCACTGCGCTTTTATCAAGCGGCTTTCCCCCATTGGCGTGTTCGCGGTGGCGATAAAGGCACTTGGTACGGCAAACCCCGTAATTGGATTCATTTTGGCGATGATTATCAATACATTGCTTTTAGTGACAATGGTGAAGGTGAAAACCGCGATTTGGCTGGTCATCAAATTGGACTGGCGCATTTTGCCTTTGTGACCGACAACTTAGATGCTGTGATAGCAAGACTGACCCAGGCAGGTTTCCCTATTGCCAAAGATGGCATGGAAGATCCCTATCGACGCAATATTTACTTCTTCGATGCCCATGGCTTTGAAGTAGAATTTGTGGAGTATTTAACTGATATTCCAACGGAACGAAATCGCTATTAGCGTAAATAGTTATTAAAAAGAAGTGACCAATGCAGCCAAGAACCGCATGTAGTGAATAGGGTGTAGGAGCTAGGTACTATTCGCTTCGCTCGGATTGTTGCTGCGCCACTATGGCCGAATCCTTATGGGCATAAAAGTGGAGTCTAAACTGAGTATCTTCGGTCAGTAGCTCCACTTTATGCCAATATTCAGGATGTGATATGGCGGTTTCACCTGCGCGAATAATAACTTCTTTATCTAATTCGCCCCTGCTACCCGTATAGCCATAAAACTTTAAGCTGCCCGTTAACACTTGGATTTGCCCATATACGCCAGCCTTAGTATTGTGCATGTGCAGCAACATTTTAGGGACGTTGTCATGGTTGAAAACCGGCGTTGATTTGTAATTTACAAAATCTTTGGGGACTAAGGCCATGATGTTTGCACTCCTTGTGTCAAATCACGAAAATCGAACAATGCTTACGGCAAGACTAATATAGCCGTTGCCGTATTTCTGTCCAACTCATATATTGACCTGTATTAACAAGCGGGTTTGAACGTCGAATTTGAAAACGCCAAAATGCTCATTCATGCTTGCAATAGCAAGGTTAGTTACTTTCATCACTGTAATCGCTACACTAACCCGCATTAAGTGCCACCTCAATTAGATGACATGATGCCAACGCCCTATTCATATTCCACAACGTATATTTTAGATAAAGCCCATTTCGATGAATGCTATACGCAATCAGTGGTACCAGATCCCACGCTCAAACCTTACTACAAAGCCATTGGATTAACCCTGATAGGTATCGCGCTTATTTTCACCGATATTAGCCTTTATTTAGCTTACTTTTTTGTTGGGTTAGGTGTTATCGAAGCGCTCAATGTGAAGTATCACAAAGCATGGTGGTTGATGCGTCAGATGATGAGTAAAGCGGCCAGCAATGAGGTCACACTCACTATTGATGAGCAAGGGATTCATACTCAATCTATGTCTGTGACCAGCCAAATTTTATGGACCGACATTTACCGGATTAAAGAAACTGAAAAAGGCTTCTTGATCACCCACAAAGCAGGCACGAGTTATGTTTCCCTTCGTAGCTTAGATGAAGCAGCTATGGCCTATATTAAAACTAAAATCTAGTACAGCTAACACCCATAAAAAAGGCTGATCTTCATCAGCCTTTTTTACAACTCTGCATTGCTGAATCGTTACTTTTTCAATTCACCCACCGGTAAAATCGTACGGCCATACTCATTATTAAGCACCTGCGCCATCGCAAAATAAATCGCACTCGCACCGCAAAGTATCCCTTCAAAGCCCGCAATAGTGCCAATCAAGGCGCTACCCGTAAAATCACGCGCCGCCAGCAGAAAAAATAAGATAGTTAAAGAAGCAAACACAAACTGTTTGGCTCTTGGATAACGCAAAGAACCCACAAACATAAATGCCGTGAATATGCCCCAAAGCGTTAAATACCAGCCCATAAAATACGTTGGACTCGCCGCAATGCCAGCATTAGGCATTAAAATGAGGCCCACTAGCGTTAACCAAAACAAACCGTATGAGGTAAATGCCGTCGTACCGAAAGTATCGCCGCGCATGAAACACATAATCCCCACAATCACTTGACCAATGCCACCGTAAAAAATCCCCATGGCTAAGATCATAGAATCAATAGGGAAATATCCCGCATTATGAATGTTTAACAAAATTGTTGTCATACCAAAGCCCATTAAACCTAATGGCGCTGGATTAGCCAGTTTTGTAGACACAGAGTTCCCCTAGAGAAAAATCAACAATTCAATAAAAATCAATAGCATTTGCCATTAATCTTATGCACGCGCACCTGCGAGAGCGGCGCATTCTAGAGGATAGCTATAATCTTAGCAATGTAATCATCAAAAACAAACGAACACATAAAAATAAACAATAAAAACATAAAGTTAAAATAATAAACCGTAAAATAAAATTTAAACTAAAAAAACACATAAAAATTAATTCTTTTTAATTCAATATTCTAGAAAAAAATGGCCTGCAACATGCGTCATATCTCATTTTATATGACTTCTTATAACTACCGCATAATTCAGTTAACAGCGGCGATTAAACCTTCATTAAAAATCGACCATAAACAGTGATAATAATGCACTTTATCGCAAATAAGCCGTTAAAGTGATGTAAGCGGCACTTTTGAAAGAAATCCAAGTTCTACTGTACACACAATTAAGCGCATAAGTTTAGTGCAGAGTTTCATCAATAAATTTCAAACACAAGTTCAGAAGAGCCAACTTAGCACGCATGAGTTCAGAGCATGCAGTGAGCCTAACTCAAGCAGCAAAAGATGCTGAGAATGAATCAAACTAGAGCAAATAAAGTACACTTAGTCAGCCCATTTACTTGAAGCGAATCAAGGGAAAACAAGGTAAAAAATCTTAATCAAGAAAGGTAAAAATTATTTATATCTAAAACAGAATAGCAGTGATAAATTGCTGATGTTGGCACAGTGGTATTAAGAGAATGCTTCTTAATCTGTGGTTAACAATACATAACTAAAGGAAATAAAATGAATAAGTTATCAGCTGTTTTTACTCTATTGGCATTAGTAAGTTTCACTTCCTTTGCTGACGACTCCTCTTTACCGCCTGCACCAGCAGCAGATCTCGCTCAGCTAAAAGAAGTGTGCCAGCAGATGGCTTCTGAAGATCAAGTCGAAAATGCTGAGCTAAAACAATATGTGCTTGATTGTGTAAACGATCAATTGACAGAAATGGGCTACAAGTCAGTTACTGAGGTCAATTAATCTTCATTCTAATCTCTGTGTTATTACCGCAAAGTAGGTTATTCGGCTTCAGTCTGTGCCATTCACACTTGCGAATGGCATTATTATTTCCAAGCAACACAGCTTTTACATCATAATTAACATTATGATGTTACACTCGAAACTTATAAAACACAAAATTTAACATTTACAATTAACCGTACGAAAGCTGCCAAGATAAGCTTTTAGCATGACTATCAACATATTGTGCAATCCATAAATTTATTATTTAATTGATAGCTGTATCATTTTGCATCTGCGTGAATGAAACCACTGTTGAATTGAGCATAAAATGCTAATCTGTTTTCCTGTATTGTTAACCTCAGCCCTTAATCGTTAAATCATGTATCGTATTCTTTTTGTCCTCATTACAAGTTTAAGTATTTTGCCTGCAATCGGAATGGCGAAAGAAGCCTGTGCACCAGAAAATCAATGTATTGAGATGAACAACTGGGATCTAGGCATCGCCATAGGCTGGGGACAAAAAAGCAATCCACTCAGGGATTTTGACGATATTCCATTGTTCTTTATTCCAACTGTGGCCTATTACGGCGAACACTGGTTCTTCGACAATGGTAATTTAGGTTATACCTTAGCCGAGCAAGAAAGCTTTACAATTAACTTAGTAACAAGTTATAGCTTAGATAGGGCCTACTTCTATCAATGGGACCCATCGAATATCTTTTTGAATCGTGGCACTCAAGTTGAAGCCAAAGCCATAAATAGTATGGCTTTGTCGACTGAGCCAGAGCCTGAGTTTAATTCCTTAGAGACTCGGAACTTCACCTTACTTGGCGGTGCCGAAGCATTCATCTATACGCGGCTCGGTATTATTAGATTGGCGTACACCCATGATATGTTTAATGTTCATCAAGGTTCAGAAGCACAAATAAAATGGACCTATGGCTGGGATTACGATCGTTTCATTTTTGAGTTTGCGTTGGTATTTGATTGGAAAAGCCAAGCCGTAGTGGATTATTATTACAGCGTTAGACCCAGTGAAAACGCCTATTGGAGCGAAAGATATCAAGCAAAATCAGGTTGGGATAAAGGTGCGGAAATGACGGCCCGTTACATATTAACTGACAATTGGGATCTACTGTTGGCAGTTCGTTACACTCTAATTGCCGATGAGATTGCCGCCAGTCCCTTGTTAGACCAAGACTATAGCAGCACCTACTTTATCGGCGCAGCCTATAGGTTCTAACGTTAGTGACACTGCCTCAGTTAAGCTTGCTTTGCTTTATAGGTCTAAGCCTCGGCTTGATGGGCCAAAGTTCTGCACAAGCCAAAACTCGCGACTCGGCACTCAAACTCACACCCGAAATTTGCATCACAAGTTCAGAAACTGAAGCCTGTGACGTCTATATAGAATTACAGTGGGAACTCGCTAAAGATGAGCTTATCTGTATCTTGTCCGACAACGCCGCCTATCCCAAATGGTGCAGTGATTCAGTTTCAACCCATACGTTAAGCATGAAAATCCACACTATGACAGATATTCAATTTGTCATGGTGAGTAAAGACAGTAACCAAACTTTGGCTGGTGCCAAACTTAAAATCACTTCTGCATCACAACCTCAGGTTCGCAGACGTTACCGCAACCCTTGGAGTTTATTTTAATGACAAGCCCACAATCGAACCACAGAGTATTATTGGTTGAAGACGACGTTCGCCTAGCAAACTTGATTGTAGATTACCTAAAATCCCATGGTATGCATGTTGAAGTTGAACGCCGTGGCGATACAGTGCTAACACGATTAATCAATTACAAGCCAGATATCATACTGTTAGACATTATGCTACCCGGCATGGATGGTCTCACTCTGTGTGAGAAACTGCCCGATTATTTCGCAGGTCCAATCCTATTGATGAGCGCACTTGGCTCAAGTGAAGATCAAATCAAAGGACTAGAACTCGGTGCCGATGACTACGTGGTCAAGCCCGTCGATCCTGCTCTGTTAGTTGCGCGGATCAACAACTTACTTCGCCGTCAGAATCAGCCACCACAGGCAGAATCACACTGTCTAACCTTCGGTAAATTGAGTATCGACCCGCATACCCATGCGATTCGTCTTAATGAAACTGAAATTGATCTCACCAGCCATGAATTCGAATTGCTGTGGTTACTGGCCTCGCAAGCGGGCCAAGTGCTCAGCCGTCAGTATATTTATCAGTTGTTACTCAATATTGATTTCGATGGTAAAGATCGAAAAATTGACGTGCGGATCTCTAGATTACGTAAAAAACTCAACGATAATATTGAGACACCTTTCAGAATTAAAACCGTTTGGGGACAAGGTTATCTCTTTGCTCCTGAAGCTTGGAATAACTAAGCACAAATACAGTGAAACGTCTCTTTATCAGTTTATATCTGCTACTCAGTCTCAGCGTGCTTGGGATTGGCTGGACACTCGACAGCCTGTGGCAGAAGAATGTTGATGACAATAATGCCCTCGATGCGCCGTTAGTGGCATTGGCGCAATTATTAGCGGAATTACCTCCCGATGCCCGCCAACGGTATCTGGAGGCGATCCCTGCGAACCCTGTGATGCCACTGCAATTACTCAATGCAGATCAAGTCGCGCTGGCAGATAATCAAGCGTTAAGCACAAGCAAGGTGTTCACCACCACGGCCAATGATGATAGCTTGCTGCAATTTATTCGAGTAGACGATCAAGTCTTAATGGCAGGGCCGCTGGACATAGATCCCAGAGCCAACCTTCGCAGCCTGTTCACCCTGTTCTTTTATTTATCGCTCGCCCTCGTTGCGCTAATTTGGGTCGGCCCGCTTTCACGGGATTTGAGCATACTGCGTAAGGCCACCAAAGAATTTGGCGAAGCCAAATGGGACACGCGGATTACCCTGTCAAATCGCTCCCAAGTTAAGCCCTTAGCCAATACGTTTAACGAAATGGCGCGACATATCAGCGCCTTGATTGAGAACCAGAAACACTTATCTAATGCGGTATCCCATGAAATCCGCACGCCACTGGCGAGGCTCAAATTTGCTCTTGCACTTATGCCTATGTATTGTCAGCCAGATTCGGACGAACAGAAGCGACAAGACTTTCTCGATGAAATGCAGCTCGACATCAAAGAAATGGAAGACTTACTTCAAGAACTGCTGACCTACGCCAGCTTAGAGTCACAGCGAGAAGGTATCCAGTTGGATGAGTACGATTTAATTAATCTCATCAATCAAAGTATTAAGCGCCTAGAAACCTTAAGTCCAACGCCTATAACGCTCAAGGCCGAAGTCGAAAAACTGCCCTTATTCGGAGAACCCGCATTAATCGAACGGGCGCTACAGAATTTACTGACCAATGCACAACGCTTTGCCCGCACTGAAATCATCATTGAGGTTAAGCAGACCCAGCATAGGGTCAATTTAAGTGTGAGTAACGACGGCGAACCTATCCCTGCGGTGGATTTACCGAAAGTGTTCGAGCCATTTTATCGCAGCCAATCGGTACAGAATGGCAATAAAGGACATGGTTTAGGCCTTGCGATCATCAAACGGATTATGCAACGACATCAAGGGAATGTGAGTGTTACAAGTGATGCACAACATACTCGATTTAGTTTAATCTGGCCGAAAAAACGTAAGCTGTAATAGGAAGCGAGATGAGACTATTGCAAGTCAGTCATGAATCCCACTCGCGAATGCAAAAAGCGAGTTAAACAAGTCAATTCAACCTATTAGTCTAGCTCGAAGCCACCAAAATCCAGATCGGCTTCGGGCTTAGGCTCAAAATTCAACTGTGGGTTTAACGCTGCCCTTTCTTGCTCTATTTGTGCTTGCCTTGCTTTCATCATCGCTAACTGGCGACGACGTTTACGTTGAGTACACAGGCGAATGACATCATACTTTTGCGCATCTGAAAACGTTAACCAATTGAATCTTTCGTCACGGCTTCGCAGGCAACCATTACAGTAACCGCGCGCATCGGTAACACACACACCGACACAAGGACTCGGGATATCAAAAAAAGCTAACTGTTCCATAACCCGCCGCTATTCCTATCTAAAAATAAACCATACTCAAAACGATCCGTGCTAAAAAACAAAGCGTGTGGATTGCATTCAAAGCGATTCAAATACAACACACTTATCTAAAGTACTTGCAGAAACAACCTTAATCAAGGCACATTGAACAGAGTTTGTACAACTTGGAGCACTATCATGGGATACCGTCACTTTGCCAGTCTGCTCGTCGCTGTTGCCTTATTAAGCGCTTGCAGCAGTAAACCGAAAAACGATTATGATCTCAATTACGACTTCACCGCACTACGCAGCTTTACCCAGTTAACACCACAGCCGACGGATGACCCGTTAAGCGCCCAGCGTATTCAAGTAGAAATTAACAACCAATTGACTCAAAAAGGGTTTGTAGAAAATACAGCGTCGCCCGACTTTAACGTCGCCTACGCCTTACTCACCCAAGATAAGCCCAAAGATTCAGGGCTATCCATTGGATTAGGCACAGGCACATTCGGAAATTCGGGCGGGATTGGAATAGGCACCAGTGTTGGCGTGCCGCTGGGGAGTGATACCGCTAAAATTCAAACCATTCAGATAGATATTGTCGATCCTAAGACCAAAGCTCTTATTTGGCGTGGCAGCGACAGCTATGATTTCGATGCAGGCGGTAACGAGAAAGCCCAAGATACCGCCAAAGCCGTCAACCGAATTTTGGCGCAATTCCCACCGAAAAAATGATCACGTTTTAAAGGGTAAAAATGGGCGCGTCTCGCCCATTTTCACCCATCAAACATTCATATCGCTCAATATGCTTAGAGTAAAAATCTAGGACTCAGGAAAAAAGCCCTGACGAAAGGTAACGATCGCCCCTATCACAGACAATCGCCACGACCACAGAACCCGGATATTGTTTAGCAATCTCCAGCGCAGCAAACACGGCACCGCCCGAACTGACTCCAGCACAAATCCCTTCCTCTCGCGCTAAGGTTCTCGCCATGGCTTTTGCATCTTGCTCTTCAATATCCATAACTAAATCAACCCAAGAAGCATCAAAAATACCAGGCAAATATGCCTGCGGCCAACGCCGAATCCCTGGAATAGCACTGCCATCGGCGGGCTGAAGACCGACGATAGTGATGTCGGGATTACAAGTTTTAAGGTATTTGGACACACCCATTATGGTACCTGTCGTCCCCATACTTGACACAAAGTGGGTAATTTTGCCTAGACTCTGTTGCCAGATCTCAGGGCCTGTCGTGAGGAAATGGGCATTAGCGTTATCTTGGTTATTAAATTGATCCAGCACCTTACCTTTGCCTTCGCTTTGTAACTGCAGCGCCAAATCCCGCGCAGTCTCCATGTTATCCACTAGCATGAGCTCTGCGCCATAGGCTTGCATCGCATCCTTACGCTCTTGAGTCGAATTATTCGGCATAATCAGGATCATCTTGTATCCTTTGATTGCCGCCGCCATCGCCAGCGCAATCCCAGTATTGCCACTCGTTGCCTCAATAAGCGTATCACCAGGGCTTATTTCTTGGCGAAGTTCGGCCTGAATAATCATATTGAGTGCAGGACGATCTTTTACTGAACCCGCGGGGTTATTGCCTTCCAATTTTAATAGTACAGTGGAAGTACCACAGTTAAGCCGCTGCAAGCGAACCAGCGGAGTTTGCCCGATGCAGGCTTCAATTGTCGGAAAGTCAGACACTAGGATTATCCTTTACTTGATAAAAACAACTAAGCGATAGCCTATTCTAAGTCGGTTACCACTGACAAACACGGTGAATACTGCTTATAACATAAAATAAATCGCTCATAGTTATTCAAAAAAGTTCTATTCAACTGGCTTTTTATAAACAATTAATTCTATTACTCTAGGTGCCATAACGCTGACAAAATTGCCAGATTAAGGAGTTAAAAATGTCCGTAAAATTGATAAAGGCCCTGCTAGGAACCCTCATTCTGGGAACCTCACTCAATGTGACTGCCGCAGATCAAACCCTGCTTAATTCCTCTTATGATATCGCACGGGAATTATTCAATGCCTACAACCCCGTTTTTGCCAAACATTGGGAAGAGAAAACAGGTAAAACCGTCGAAATTAAACAATCCCATGCAGGCTCATCTGCACAGGCACGCTCTATTCTGCAGGGATTACCCGCAGATGTGGTGACCTTTAATCAAGTGACAGACGTACAAGTTCTGCACGATCGCGGTAAATTGATCCCAGAAAATTGGCAACAATTACTGCCTAACGCCAGTTCACCTTACTATTCCACCATTGCATTTTTGGTACGCAAAGGTAACCCAAAGCAGATCAGCGACTGGGGCGATTTAGCGAGAGATGACGTTAAACTGGTCTTTCCTAACCCAAAAACCTCTGGTAATGCCCGCTACACTTATTTAGCCGCATTAGGTTATGCCCAAAAAAGCTATGGTAAGGATAATCAGGCTGAACTGGATAAATTCCTGAAAAAATTCCTCGGCAATGTCGCAGTATTTGATACTGGCGGCCGCGGTGCGACCACCTCCTTTGTAGAACGTGGTATCGGTGATGTGCTGATTACCTTTGAATCGGAAGTGAACAATATTCGCCAACAGTATGGTGCAGACGATTACCAAGTCATAGTGCCAAAAACATCGATTCTGGCTGAGTTTCCCGTCGCTGTGGTTGAGAAAAATGCTAAGCGTAACGGTACATTAGAGCTAGCAACTGAGTATTTGAGCTATCTCTATAGTGAAGAAGCGCAGCGCCTACTGGCAGGATTCAACTATCGGGTACACAACGAAAAGGTTAAAACTGAGTTTGCTAAGCAGTTCCCTACGGTTGACCTTTTAACCGTTGAGCAAATCATCGGTAGTTGGGATAATGCCATGAAAACCCAGTTTGCTAACGGTGCAAAACTCGATGAGCTATTAAAGCGCTGATATCACCTTTAATGTAGTAAGATATCAACATTGAACCCGAGCAAAGTCTCGGGTTTATCGCTAATTGGCATTTATCAATCAGTGTTAGCCGTAAAGATTGCATCCTACAAATGGCTTGAGCCAACAACGAGCGAACCTTATAAATAGTATTGGTTTAACGCAATTAACCTGATCGGGTGATTATTCTGTGATTTTTAATAACGGGCGTTTACGCCATAAGCGGGTTCTTCCCGGTTTTACCATCAGCTTAGGTGTGTCACTACTATTTGTCAGCCTAATCCTATTATTGCCGACCACAGGCCTAATCATGCAGACCAGTTCAATGAGCTGGTCCGAATACTGGGGCGTGATTGCCGATCCCAGAGTGGTTGCCAGTTACCGAGTCACTATGCTATCGGCGCTCGCAGCATCATTATTTAACTGCCTTTTCGGGTTATTACTCGCATGGGTACTCGTGCGTTATGAATTTCCCGGCAAGCGCATTTTAGATGCCTTGGTAGATTTACCCTTTGCCTTGCCGACCGCCGTTGCCGGTATCACCTTAGCCACCCTTTATGCGGAAAACGGCCAAATCGGTAGTCTATTAGCAGAATGGGGCATTAAAGTTGCCTACACACCGCTAGGCATAGTGGTCGCGATGATTTTCACCAGTATTCCCTTTGTGGTTCGTACGGTACAACCCGTTCTCGAAGAGTTATCCCACGAGGAAGAAGAAGCGGGAATGACCCTTGGCGCCTCGGATCGTTCGGTATTCTGGCGGGTTATTTTGCCCTCCCTTTGGCCAGCATTAATGATTGGAACGGCACTATCTTTTACCCGCAGTCTGGGTGAGTTTGGTGCAGTGATCTTTATCGCTGGCAATATGCCTTATATCAGTGAAATCACTTCGTTAATGATCTTTGTCCGCCTACAAGAATTTGATTTTGCAGGTGCCAGCGCCATTGCCTCAGTGGTTCTGATGACCTCGTTACTGCTATTACTGCTGATAAACCTGTGGCAGGCGCGTTATCTGCGCCGCATTCATGGACGATAAGGAGCGAATATGAACTCATTTAAACCCTTAAGAGTCGGTGAAGCGCCCCTGATCAAATGGAGCCTTATTACCCTCGCCGTGCTCTTGGGCTTGCTATTGTTACTATTGCCGCTGGTGAGTATTTTTCAGCAAGCGTTTGTCGGAGGTTGGGAGCGTTATATTGGACACTTAACTCAACCGGATTCGCTGCATGCGATTGGTTTAACGCTGATGGTGGCAGCACTCACAGTACCGATCAATTTAGTGTTCGGAATCATGCTGGCCTGGAGCGTGACTCGCTTTGAATTCCCCGGTCGCAAGTTACTGATCACGCTAATTGATATTCCATTTGCGGTCTCCCCTGTCGTCGCAGGTTTGCTCTATTTGCTGCTCTATGGCAACAGTGGCTGGCTGGGCGAATGGCTATATGAGCACGATCTGCAGATCATGTTTGCTTGGCCGGGAATACTATTAGTGACCATTTTTGTCACTTGCCCCTTTGTAGCCAGAGAACTGATCCCATTGATGCAACAACAGGGCGCATCGGAAGAAGAAGCTGCAGTGATCCTCGGAGCGTCATGGTGGCAACTCTTTCGCCGCGTGACCCTGCCCAACATCAAATGGGCACTGATTTACGGTGTGATCCTCACCAATGCCAGAGCCGTAGGAGAATTTGGTGCCGTTGCTGTCGTGTCTGGCAACATTCGCGGCGAAACCAATACCTTACCTTTACATGTGCAATTATTGTATGAAGATTATCAGGCCGAAGCCGCCTTCGCGAGCGCGTCATTACTGGCCCTGATCGCCCTATTTACCCTAATGTTAAAAGCCGTAGTGGAATGGCGGCAACAACGCAGTTTAACCGCCAATGACAATAAAGAGCAGAGCCAACTATGAGTATTCGTCTTACTAATATTTCCAAGAAATTTGGCCAATTTCAGGCGCTTTCCCCACTTAATCTCGATATTCAAGAAGGGGAAATGATTGGTCTGCTGGGACCATCAGGTTCAGGTAAAACCACACTGCTGCGGATTATTGCCGGTCTTGAAGGAGCCGATAGCGGCCAAATTCAATTCGGCAATCGAGATGTCACCCAAGTGCATGTGCGTGAAAGACGCGTGGGTTTTGTGTTTCAAAACTACGCGCTGTTTCGCCATATGACGGTCGCCGATAACGTCGCCTTTGGACTCGAAGTCATGCCGAAAAAACAAAGGCCTTCGGCGGCAGAAATTCATAAGCGAGTGACACAACTGCTAGAAACAGTACAACTAGGCCACCTCGCACAGCGCTATCCAGAACAACTCTCGGGAGGACAAAAACAGCGCATTGCATTGGCCCGCGCACTGGCGACCCAACCAGAAGTCTTGCTACTGGATGAACCCTTTGGCGCCTTAGATGCTAAAGTGCGTAAAGAACTACGCCGCTGGCTACGCAGCCTGCATGATGAATTGAAATTCACCAGCGTGTTTGTGACCCACGATCAGGATGAGGCGCTTGAGCTCTCAGATAGAGTGGTAGTGATGAGCAATGGTCATATAGAGCAGATTAATACACCTGCTGAGCTATACTCACACCCCAATAGTCGCTTTGTGTTTGATTTTCTTGGTAACGTCAATGTCTTTGAAGCCAGTTGGCAACAAAAACGTTGGGAAAATGGTCAAGCATTTTTAACACCTCCAGAACAGCAAACCCTGCAGCAAGATGGTGTTCTCTATGTACGCAGTCACGAATTAGCGCTGTCAAATAAGCCCAATAGTCAGGCCAATTTGCCGTTCAATATTGTCGCCATGACCCCAATCGGCGCCGAAGTTAGATTGGAATTAGCCCCACATGGCTGGCATAGCGAAGAACTGTGGGAAGCCAAATTTACCCACCATAATCTGCAGGAACTCGGGTTGCAAAAAGGCAGTGTAGTTTACGCTACCCCAAGAACAGCTTACTTCTTTGGTGCGCAGGGTGAGAGTTCACCGACGCGTCTAAGTTGGCCATTCCTGACTCCGGGCAGTCTCGCCTTTGATATCTAATGTCATCATGATAGGAATAAGCAGCATTAGCGGTACCACAGGGAGTGGATACCGCTAAGATTCAAACCATTTAGAAAGATATTGTCACGCCAAATACTGAAGCACTCATTAGGCATTGCCGCGACAACTTTTGGTGATAGCGACAGCTTTGATTTTTGATGCAAGCGGTAACGAGAAAGCCCAAGATACCTCCAAAAACGTCAGCTAGATCTTGGCGCTGTCCCCTCCGAAGAAATAATTAATCATGGATGGCATATACAGCCCATCCATGTTGAATCAATAGAGCTGATAAGCAGATTTACATCTAACAATCAATATATTAGATGTTTATAATAAATAATTGTTGCAGAAGTACTCATAAAATCAGCGGGTAAACGAATTAACTAACCGAGGTTAATAATTCCAATTTCAGCCTATACATTTCATCAACTGACACCACTTTCACGCTGCTTATTTCAATAGAACCTTCTTTCGCCCATAAAAATGGATAAAAGCTCAAGCATTTATCTGTAGCTATCTGTGAATAGGTTTTTTGAAAGCGCTCTTTACCTAAACTCGCATAAAACTCATTGATTCTCTTTGTAGCTGACCATTGAAAAAAATCTGTGAACCCGATTTCTAACCCTTCCCAATGAATTGAGTCTGGCGACCAATAGTATATATTCCCAACATCTGCACCTAAACCGCCGCCGTTGATAGCAAAAAATCCACCAACTACGTCATTCGCCACTAACAGATAATGTGCACTTCTATTCCAATCAGTAAGGTTTCTAGACAATCTTTCATGTCCAGAGCCGAAAAATCGAATCCATCCATTGTCGATCAAAATCCCACCGGTTTCGTAGGCAATAGCCCCTAATACCGAACGAGTCGATACCTGAAGGGATTCAAGTACTTCAACCCGATCCTTTGAAGGCGGTAGTATCTCTACACAATGCTCAGCACCAGCAACCATTTCATTGACTACTTTTATGCCAGAGTCTTCGATATCAATCAGTTCATATATACTTTTCAATCTCTTATCCTTGTATCACTAATATCCAGTAAAACGACTCATCATTCATAACGGTACCTTGGGAATGTCGAAAATAACTAAGCCAATGTAGCGTTTAAAAATGCTAGTTAGCACTCATGGAACCAAGCAAAAATCTTACTCATGGGCATTCACGGTTCGGCCTGCGGCCCATTGTCGTAGCGCATTGATTTTATCGCTCATGACCACAGATAAAGGCCGTGTCTTACTAAGTTCTTCAAGTAATAACACTTGGTCGACACTGCACTCGACACTTCTTGCGGTATACATGGCAGCAATAACCGCTTGTTCGATTTCGGCGCCGGAAAATCCTTTGCTGCGAGCCGATAATTGGGCGAGATCTAAGCTCGCCACATCGATTCCACGGCGCTTACAGTGGATTAAGAAGATGGCTTTGCGTATGGCTTCGTCGGGTAAATCGACAAAAAAGATTTCATCCATCCTGCCCTTTCGCATCAACTCTGGCGGCAGAGCTTGAATATCATTAGCGGTAGCCACCACAAACACTTCAGATTTACGCTCCACCATCCAATTGAGTAAAGTGCCGAGTATCCGCGTCGAAGTCCCCTCATCACTACTACTCCCGCTTAAGCCTTTTTCAATTTCATCTATCCAAAGCACACAGGGCGACATCATGTCAGCCAGATCCAGTGCATTACGCAGGTTCTTCTCGGTTTCGCCTATGTATTTGTTATATAAGACTGCCATATCGAGCCTAAGCAAAGGTCGTTGCCAAACACCCGCAACTGCCTTAGCCGCGAGGCTCTTACCACTGCCCTGAACGCCCAGCAGTAAAATCCCCTTGGGCACATCGAGCGCTTTGACGTGCTGAACTGGAGTCGGCTGACCGTCTTGGTCAATGGCGCTGACAGCCACTATGGGCGAGCGCTGCTTGAGCCATTTTTTAAGGTTATGCAGTCCGGCAACCTGTGAAAAATCACTGGTGTCGTATTCAAATTGCAACACACCATTAAGATCGAGTAGCTGAAACTTGGCTTTATTGATGGCGTCGATATCTGACAAGGTAATAGCACCGTCATTGACTATGGCTCTGCGTACGAGACGACGGGCATCGTCTAAAGTCACGCCCCGCAGATTATCGGCTAATTTGACCACAGCAGCATCATCGACCTGTAGCGGCGTACCTTGGTGACGAATTTTATCAACTTCAAGATAAATCAGATTTTGCAATTGCACTGTACTTGGCAAAGTTAAGTGAAAATAAGCGCAATAACGTTTGATTTCAGGCGGAATTTCAAAGGCATGGCTCACCAGCACTAATGTGTGTTGCAGCGTCTCATACTCAAGGGCGATTTCTTTAAGCAAACGGACATTCTTAGGTGCATCAATCACAAAGGGATGGAAGTCGCACAGCACATAAATTCCCTGCTGCGAGGTTGATTTAATTTGCCCGAGCAGATCTGTGGGTTCGCTATTAAACTTTTGCGCCGCCAAGGGCTTATCGACCCGTGCTAGTCCTTGGGTAATGCTCCATGTAAACACAGGTTGATAGAGCACACTGGCTACCCGCTTAAGCAGCTCAACCACGCGATATTCTTCATAGGTTTCAATCACTACGATTGGCGTATTGGAGCGCAGCACTGAGGTTAAATCGTGAATATCTTGCATGCTTTCAAATTCCTTTTTATTCACCCAAAAATGTGTCACAAAAAAGTCCAGCGAACTGGACTTGATACAACAGACAAAAGTTAACCGATTAAGGGTTAATGTCCATCAAAAAACAAGTAATTCAGCCAACCTTGCATCCTCAGCAATACTTTACGCATCACAGCGACATGATGGAAATGTTCAGTATAAATTGCAACCTGCCCAGAAACACCTGCAGGAAATTGTTTACGGATAGCATCATCTTCGATGTCAATCAGCACAATCACGCGACCATTTTGAAATAAACGAGCCGATGACTGCAGCGCGCCGCCCATTTGAATTTCACCTTCAGCCATAGCGGGTAATATTTTCGCCACTTTCCCCTTAAAGATTTGTCCTGGTGCGGCATCCAATATCACTTCAGCTTCATCACCTTCCTGCAAACGCATTAACGAGTTTTGCCAGAATGCCCCCGCAAAGTAGCGTTGCTCGTCGGGAATAAAGCTCATTACGGGACGTAATGGTAAAGGCACTGCCATCGCTCCCGCACGAAGCGCCATTTGCGTCACCACACCATCAGCAGGTGCCCGCACGACGGTCTGTTCTAAATCGTAGAGTGCACTGGCTAAATCAGCTTGCAAACCAGCCACTTTGGTATTAACACCATCAATATTAGATTCATAGGCCAGCCTGACACGCAGTTCTTCAGCATTCGCGACGGTCAGTTGTGCCTCTGAGGCTAAGTACAATTGACGCCTATTATCGAGTTCCAGTTCAGTAAAAGGCGAATTCGCGCCCCCTTTCTTGCGGCCTAACTCATAACGCTCGAAGGCAGATTTATTACGGTCTTTATCGGCCCTAGCGCGCTCTACATTAGCCTTAGCCGACTCCCACGCCGCGGCAAGTTGTGGCACTTGGAGCTCAGCTTCCATCAAAGCGGCGCGTTTACGTTTAACAACGGCCTCGAAGGGAATAGGATCGAGACGAAATAACACATCCCCTTGTTTAACAGGCATATTAGGCTGCACTTCCACCGAAGTCACTAAGCCTTTTACTGCGGGGGTGATAGGGATAGTGACAAAATATTCACGGGCAAAACGAGAATAAGGATGGTTGTAATTCATCACGAGTAATAAGGTACCAATAATGAACACCCCACCCAGCACTGCGGTGGGAACAGTCCATTTATTCATCGGAATTTTAAAGACTTTAAAGATAGCAATACACACGGCCGCATAGGTGAGTATGAGTAATAAATCCATGTTATACCTCAACTTTGTCTGTTTTTATCGCATCCACAGCAGGCGCTATATTCATGGGAGTTATTTGCTCTAACTGTTCAAGCCGAGTCTGAAGCCCTCTGACCGTCTCGCGCAATGAATTCACATCCTCCTCTAAAACTAATTCTCGCTTCATTACAGTATTGAACCCCCAACCGCGATCTTCACGGTATAAAGTCGCCCAGATCCATAAAAATGGCCAAATTGCATGTAGGGTGAATAGACTCACCCACCCGGCGATATGCAATGCATCTTGCTGGGGATGATTACGCTTTTTGGCTATTTCATAGGGGATATCATGAATGGCAATGACACCATAAAACATAATAATGATGACAAAAAACAAAATACCTAACGCAAAGTAATCTAAGAACATCTGCATCTCCTTGTATTAATAATATGTATTCCATCCCAAAGATTAGTGGATGGTCTCCAAACATGCCACCAACATGACATTTGAGTTTACTCTCAACCTCAGCCCCAATATTAACCAAAGATATGCTGTTTCGTTTTTGCCCCCAGTGATCCGGGACACACTTGTCGATTTACTCCATGATCCTAAAGCCTGTTCAGGCTAAACTAGCCACATCATTGCGGCATAGAACGCAAGCATAAAACCCATCATCCCTACAATCTCAAAGGTACCCACACATGATAGGCACTCCCTACACTGAGGGCGCACGACGCGCCATGTTGCTCGGCTGCGGTGAACTTGGCAAAGAAGTGGCCATTGAACTGCAACGCTTAGGCGTTGAAGTGATTGGCGTTGACCGTTACGCCAACGCCCCCGCCATGCAAGTCGCGCATCGCTCCCATGTGATCAATATGCTCGATGCCAACGCCCTGCGTGCGGTTATCGAGTTAGAAAAACCGCACTTAGTCATCCCCGAGATTGAAGCCATCGCCACCCAAACCTTAGTGGACATGGAAGCCGAAGGGGTGAATATTATCCCCACAGCTCGGGCAACAAAGCTCACTATGGACAGGGAAGGTATTCGTCGTCTCGCCGCTGAAACCTTAGGTTTACCAACCTCGCCATATTTTTTCTGTGATACCGAAACCGAATTTAATCAAGCGATTAGTGAAATTGGCGTGCCTTGTGTGGTAAAGCCAGTCATGAGTTCCTCGGGCAAAGGCCAAAGCGTTATTCGCGATATCGCCCTCAGCCATAAAGCGTGGCAATACGCCCAAGAAGGCGGACGCGCCGGCGGCGGTCGCGTAATAGTCGAAGGCTTTATTCCCTTCGATTATGAAATCACCCTGTTAACCATCAGCGCAGTCAACGGCATACACTTTTGTGCGCCTATTGGCCACAGGCAAGAAGATGGCGATTATCGCGAGTCATGGCAGCCACAAGCCATGTCCGATGAAGTGTTAGCAAAATCCCAAGCTATTGCCAGTAAAGTGGTCGAAGCCCTTGGCGGTTATGGATTATTTGGCGTAGAGCTATTTGTTAAGGGCCATGAAGTCTATTTCTCTGAAGTCTCACCAAGGCCACACGACACAGGCCTAGTCACACTCATCAGCCAAGATTTATCGGAATTTGCCCTGCATGTTAGAGCGATTCTCGGCCTGCCTATTCCCAATATCCATCAGCATGGTCCAAGTGCCTCGGCGGTGATTTTGGCCGAAGGCACCTCAAGCAATATCCGCTATCAAGGGATTGGTGCGGCATTAGAAGCGGTCAACACTCAGCTTAGATTATTCGCCAAACCCGATATTGATGGTCGCCGCCGTTTAGGTGTCGCGCTTGCCCGTGATATCGATATCGACAGCGCAATCAGCAAAGCACTCGATAGCGCCAGTAAAGTGAAAGTCATCTTTTAAGCGGGTTTAACCGTTTAAAATTGGCTTTAAGCACAAGCGACACATCAAAGGGAAATGCGCTTTAATACCATTTCCCTTTTTCAACACAGAGCCGCACCAATAAAAAGTGACCGTCCCCAATAGGCGGAGTAAACTAGCGCCCTTTCTTGCCAGCCCTCAGCTTGCATTTAGGTAAATCCTAAGTTGTGGCTTAACTCTGATAATTAACCCAGATAAGTAAAACCAACAGTAGACCCCAATATGCATCTTCAGCCTTCTTGCTTTACCTCTTTCACACAAGCCATTGATGCCTATGCCCTACCGCAGCGTTTTACCTTTCCTTTCTATTACGAACCGCACCCACTGTGCGTGATCGCTGCCAACGAATTACAACGCCACCTTGAGACTCAAAACGATTGGCAACATAACTTTGGCCTCACGGGGGAGTTAACCGGTGCCATTGGTAAAATGTTTGGTGTGCTTTTAGTGCAAGATCCGCAGGGAGATGTGGGCTATTTGTCGGCATTTTCGGGCAAGTTAGCTGAGCAGAACCATTGGCCACGCTTCGTTCCACCTGTGTTTGATATGCTGGCTAAGGACAATTTTTTCCACGCCGAAAATCTGCAAATCAACCAAATTAACGAGCAGCTACTTGCAGTAGAAAATCATCCCGATATTCCTCGGCTATCGAGCGAACTCAACGCTGAGCAAGCTCAAGCACAAGCCAAGCTTGCCGCCCACAGGCAAGTGATGATCGACGGCCGTCAATCCCGCAAGACGCAGCGCAATCAACTCGCAGTGCAATGGGCTGCCAATCCAACTGATGAGACTTTACGTGAAAATACTGCAATCGAAGCTAAACTCAGCCAAGAAAGCATTAATGAAAAGAATCAGTTAAGAGATATTAAACGCTATTGGGATGAGCGTATCCATGCCATCAGCCAAGCGTTAACTCTGCTCACTGATAAGCGTGACGCGTTAAGACTACAGCGTAAACAGCTCTCGGCGGCGCTGCAGCAAAAGCTGTTTGAGCAGTATCGTTTTTTGAATATTCGCGGCTCAGAAAAAAGCCTTAACGGCATATTTAACGGGACGGTTGAGTTAACACCGCCCGCAGGCTCGGGAGAATGTGCCGCCCCTAAGTTACTACATTACGCCTTTAAACATGGTCTTAAACCATTGGCGATTGCCGAATTTTGGTGGGGGGCGCCGCCAAAATCAGAAATTCGCCAACATAAGCAGTTTTATCCTGCCTGTCTGCGCAAATGCCAGCCTATCTTGGGGCATATGCTCGAAGGGCTTGTTGTCGATGATAATCCGCTGCTGACGAACCCTGCCGAAGGCAAAACCTTAAACATCCTCTACCAAGACGAGGCGATGGCGATTGTGAACAAACCCGCCGAATTTTTATCAGTGCCCGGCAAAGAAATTGAAGACTCAGTGTATTCGCGCATGCAGCAAACATTTCCCAATGCCACTGGGCCACTTATCGTCCACAGGCTCGATATGTCGACCTCGGGATTAATGGTGATCGCATTGACAAAAGACGCCCATAAACAACTGCAAAAACAGTTTATCCAGCGCACAGTGACTAAACGTTATGTGGCACTTTTAGCAGGGATCCCTACAGCAATGGCAGATAAGCCGGCAACGGGACAAATCTCTTTACCCCTACGTGGCGATTTAGACGATAGACCGAGACAACTCGTTTGCCATGAGTTTGGCAAAGCGGCCCAAACCTATTGGGAATTAAGCCATATCGATGAAATGGCACGTACAGCCCGCGTATATCTATCCCCAAAAACGGGCCGAACCCATCAGCTCAGAGTTCACTGCGCCCACTCAGAAGGGCTAAATATGCCCATTTTGGGTGACGATCTGTACGGCACTCGTGCCAATCGCCTGCATCTGCATGCAGATTTATTGATACTTCAACATCCCGTCACCCGTGAACAGATGCGCTTTCAGGTCGATCCTGATTTCTAATATTGATTACCAGACACCAAAGGAAAAACCGAACTTAGGGCGCAATATCAGAAGTTTGACCGCGATGTATAAGTGGCATTTTTCGGGCATAGTAATACCTCACTCAAAACGGAATCGATAACAGTAGTATGGGCATAGGCAATCTGGTTGAAAACATGAGCCGAAATCAATGGCTGTTAGGCGCTTTGTTGAGCACAGCCCTCTTCATGAGCGCCTGCCAGCCAGCATCAAACCCCAGTGAAATCACGGCTAGCCCAAATACCAGTGTCGCAGCAAAAGCCACTGCAGAAGCAACAACGCTTCGAGCGCCACTTTCGCAGCAAGTCTATATCTGGCAGCGCCAATGGCGCCCCGCCAATCAAACGGCATTAGTGCAAAGCCAAGGTGCATTCCAAGGATTACGTATTTTAGCGCTGCAAGCGCATCCAAAACTCAATGGCGCGGACATTTGGTTTGAAGTTGCGGTCAATCATGCTTGGTTGCAGGCAGATCCTAGGCCAAAAATTGCCGTGATTCGCTTAGATGGTCAGTTCGTGCATTTAAATGATGAACAAGTTATTAATAAAATCAAAAAAGTACTAGCAGATTGGCAGGCAAAAGGCACGCACATCGCGGGGGTTGAAATCGACCACGACAGTGCCAACAGTAAACTGCCAGCCTATCGGGATTTTCTTAAAAAGCTTAAAGCGCAGTTACCCACAGAACTCAAACTCAGCATTACTGCACTGCCCGCTTGGCTCAGTAGCGCCGATTTTCCCGTGTTACTCACCAGTATCGATGAACTGGTGCTACAAATTCACAGCGTAAGCGATCCACGCCTCGGACTATTCGATGCGACTCAAGGTTGGCAGTGGGTGCAGCAACTCTCAAATATCAGCACTGTGCCTTACCTTATTGCACTCCCCGCCTATGGTTCGGCGGTCATCAGTACAGTTTCAGGTTATAAAGTTGAAAGTGAAACACCGCTGCGCGATCAACTAAAATCAGCCAATGCAGTACAGGAACTGATGGCCGATCCGCAAGTGTTACAGACTTTTGTGCAAAAACTGCAAAGCCACACGGATACTAAGCTCAAAGGCATTATCTGGTTTCGGCTGCCGCTGGAAGGGGATAAAAGGGTTTGGCCACTCAACACCTTAATCGCCGTTGCACAGCAAGGTGAACTTGCCGCCAAGATTGAATTAGTGATCTCAAGCGATAACAAGGCCACAACCCAAACGACATTCGCCGCTGAAAATAAGCCAAAAAATCTGGAAATCCACAGGCCACAGCTATTTCAACTGAGCTTAATGAATCACGGTAATATTGCAGGTGAAGTTCCTCCTCTTTTGTCGCTAGCGGGACAAGCTTGCAGCGGGTATGATGCGCAAAATGGCTATAGCGTAATACAAAAAGATGGGCTGTTAACGTGGCAATGGCGAGCTGAGAATACAGCAGCGTTGACACCAACCAAAACAGTTTCACGCACTGCAATCATGCCTATGCCGCAATCAAACAGAGACATTCAAACACACATGCTCAACCCTGGCGGCCAAAAAGTGATAGGCTGGGCACGTTGTGAGTCATTATATTTACAGGGAATTTATGCGCCATAAGCCAAAACTATCGTTTACCATGGCAACACCCAATCGGGCTTTTATGCTTAAAAAGACCACGCTCATTTGTTTAAGCTTATTTTCTCCTATGCTATTGGCCTGCGGCCCCGATTTTCCTTTGCAACTCACTCAGGATAGGCAGAGCAATCTCAGTTATTTACCGCAAACCTCTTTCAGCCAGCAGCTCACCGCCCTCGCAAAACCTTTGCCTTGGCAGTATCAAGATGCACCCGCTGCACAGGAATATCTCTGGGATGAAGTGCATAGCCGTTATCTTTCACAAACTCGCGCCTTTGAAAACAGCGAGTTAAGTGACGCCCATTTAGCTTTAGTGAACACTTTGCGGGATGCAACGGGCCCCATTGAAGCCGAGCAAATGGCCGCTAAGTTAAACAAAGATCTACCACAAGCGCTAACTTGGTACACCTTAGGTGCCGTAGCGTTTGAAGCAAAAGATTATGAGAGGGCGAGTAACTATTTCAGCAAAATCATTAAATTACCACAAAGTGAACGCGCATCTCGTAGCCTGTGGGCACTCTATTCGCTGTCGCGTATTGAGCTTATCTTAAGCAAGACTTCGGCTGATCCTGAACATTTTAATCGTGCCAATGCTTACCTGACACAATTACAAACCGAAGTCGCACAAGGCGCCGCCGATCCCCTGCGTTTGAGTTTAGCGAGCTTAGGTGAACAAGCCTATATCCTGCTACACCAAGGCCAGCCGCTCCTGCAATTGACCAATCAAGCTACAGGTGAAACTGAGTCAGAGCTGCAAATGGCTCTCACCCCTGATGCACTGAATAAAGCTATTGAGCTCTATGCCACGCAATCGGTACAGGGCGATAGCGGCGGTTATGATTCCTTATTGATGTTAAGCCGCACTTTGATGGGTAAAGAGATTGCTGAACTTAAGCCGCTACTGCAACAGGCGAGCGTGCAGCAGTTATTGATTGCCTATTGGCAAAGCAGCACTAATGAATTCGCCTACAATGGCCAGCTTTCAGAAATGGGATTAAAGGTTGCTGAGCTCCTTAAAGTATTTCCAACCGATGGCTTACAGCTCAACCATGGCGATAAATTAGCGGCGATTTATTACCTGTTAGGGGATTATGCCAGTGCTGAGCGCCTATTAACGCTAGCGAAACCGAGCGGCCTCACTTGGTGGCTCAACGCAAAATTAATGCTACAAAAGGGCGATCAAGCAGAAGCTGCCAAGGCCTATGCTCAGGCAGCGCGTCACTTCCCAAAGCAACTCAATAAGATCTCGACCACAGTTGACGCTAAAGAAACTCAGCAACAAGCCATTAATGCCGATGAAGATACAGCCACTTACTGTCGTATTCGTGCAGAGCAAGGGGTGTTGTCACTAGAGCGTGGCGAATATGTCGATGCGCTCAGTCACTTACTCGCCAGCGGTGATGAGTACTGGCAAGACATCGCCTATGTGGCGGAGCGCGTGCTCACCACGGCTGAACTTAAGTTATTTGTCGACGAACATGTGCCATTTATCGCCTTTGAATACCCTAAAGACAGCGACTGGTACGATAATATTGAGCCAATTAACAACCGCTTGCGCTACTTGCTAGGTCGCAGGCTATTACGCGAAGGCGCAATAGCTGAAGCACCGGTTTACTTCCCTAATCCTAAACTGAATGCCAGCGCCCTTGCCTACGGCACAGAGCTGAATGCAGCGAAAAAAACAAAAGGCATTGATAGCGCGAAAGCCTATTGGGCTGTTGCCGAACTTGCCCGCCACCAAGGCATGGAACTCTTAGGATTTGAATTAGCCCCGGATTACACTATTTACCAAGGTGTGTTCGATCTAAGTGATTGGAATGAGCCGAGCAAACTGGCTGAGAAAGAACAACTGCGGATCAGCGCCAGCCAAGCAATTCCCGATAAACGCTTCCATTATCGCTACACGGCAGCAGAACTAGCCAACAAGGCATCGGATCATGTACCCCACAACAGCCAAGCCTATGCAGCGCTACTCTGCCAAGCCACTGGTTGGGTCTTGTATCGAGATCAAGAGCTTGCCCTGCGTTACTACAAAAAATACGTCGCCAACGGCCCCTTTGTGCCTTGGGCCGAGAACTTTGGTTTGCAATGTGAAGCGCCCGATTTTGACGGTGCAGTAAAACGAGCGCAGGCGAATGAAATGGCAGAATGGAACGCCCTGTACCACAAGCTGAAAAAGCCCGTCGTATTTGGCGTATTAGCCCTCACAGGCTTATTGGGTGTGTGGTGGATGCGTAGAAGAAAAACTCAATAATAAATAACCATTTACGTCTTTCTCTCTCAACATCGATATGATGAAAAGAGAGAAAGACGCATACCGCTTTACTTGTTCACGCAGTTAATCACTTCCCCCTTCAAATAACCGTTCAAATTCGCCACTGCGATATTGAGTAGACTTTGCCTTGCTTCCTTCGTCGCCCACGCATTATGCGGGCTGATGCTGATATTAGGCGCATGCAGTAAGGGATTATCTGCAGTAGGCGGCTCAGTCGATAACACATCCACGCCGGCAAATAACTTGCCTTGAGCCAGCGCAGCAGCAAGCGCGGCTTCATCAATTAATCCACCGCGCGCCGTATTAATCAGCAACGCATTAGGCTTCATCAAGGCGAGGGTTTGCTGATTGATAAATTGCTCAGTTTCTGGAGTAAGCGGACAATGGAGCGAAATAATATCTGATTCGCTAAGCACAGTATCACGTTGCGCCCACGTCACGCCTTGGGGTAAATCCTTGATAACTGAGCGAGTATTGACAAGAACTTTCATCCCGAATGCGAGGGCAAGCGTTCCCACCTGCTGACCGATATCGCCATAACCTATTAAGCCTAAAGTCTTGCCTTTTAAAGATTGCAACGGCATTAAAGTAAAACAAAAATCTTGGCAGTTCACCCACTGGCCATCGACCACAGCTTGATGATGGGCGGCCACGGCTTGGGTGTGATGCAGAATATGGGCAAACACCATTTGCGCAACGGCATCAGGCGCATAAGCGGGCACATTAGTGACCACTATACCTTGCGCTTTAGCTGCCGCGATATCGACAACGTTCGTGCCCGTGGCCAATACGCCTATGTATTTGAGACTAGGAAGTTGTGCTAGCGTCTTTGCATTCAAGGGCGTTTTATTGGTGAGAATGACTTCAGCACCTTGGGCTCGCGCGACAATATCAGCGCCACTTGTGCGGGAAAAACACGCAAACTCGCCTAATTCATTTAAGGATTGCCAGCTGAGATCGCCAGGATTTAAGGTTTCACCATCAAGTACGACTATTTTCATGCCACTAAATCTCCTTTTAAGACGATGCGTTAGATCTAAAAACTGACTTTAAGTCCAAGGTTAGCCTGAGCCTGCCACATTACATCCGACGTAATATGCCATAGGCAATCATCTTCATTGCAAAACAGCGAAGTGTCACTGTTGATAAAAGTCGCATAACCCCGAATATCCGCAAACAAGCCAAAGTGTGGCGTCACTTGGTACTCTACCCCGCCACCAATCCCCATGGAGAAGCGCGTTTCGCTCGACCAACCGCTAGGCAGCATGCGGGTGATCCCCGCGCTGGCGGTGACATAGGGCTGGATATCGCCACGGGGGAAATATAAAGTGCCACCCAAGTGGATGTAATCTAAATCTAACGAGGTAAGAAAGTCTGGCGTAAACAAGCCGCCACTTTTCAGTTCAGAGGCTTGATGACTATATAAAAGATAAATACTACCGGGATCATTGGTGCCAATACCCACCATCAAACCGTAATGACTCGACTCCTCAACCTTCACATCGGCCTTATCACCCGTTTGATCTGTGTTGACCTCATATTGATTCACATCAAATTGACCGCCCCCCAGACTATAACCACCAAAAGGAGCGATAAATACCTCGGCCTGCGTAGACATAGCCACAGGTAACAAACTCGCCAACAGCAACAAACGGTAAGTGTTTTTCATAATGAATTCCTTATCTTTTACAAAAACCAATTTAATCAAGGCTAACGCATACCGCGCTCAGACTTGACTCTGTCATAGGCTGCTTGAATATCCTGAGCCTTACGATTAGCGAGCTCCATCATTTCCGGTGGTAACCCTTTCGCCACTAACTTATCGGGATGATGTTCATTCATCAATTTACGGTAAGCCCGTTTAACTTCTTGGTCGCTAGCTTCGTTCGTAATGCCAAGTAAACTGTAAGCATCAGTAATCGATGTTTTATTGCCACTCGATGTTTGATGGAAACGAAACTCCGCCTGCCAGCGTTTAAGTAATTCATCTAACTGCGCTCGACCATAACCTAACTCTTGAGCAATCGTCATCAAGATAGCGTGCTCAGCGGGATCCAATTCACCATCAGACAGTGCCGTTTGGATCTGGATTTCGATGAACATCTGCACTAACTCTTTGCGTCCCATCGTAATAACACGGAAAGCTTGTAAGCTGCTGCGCAGATCAAAATCCGCCGATTTACCCTCACGAAATGCCTGTTGCGCCTCTTTACGGGCTTCCCCCGTTAAACGCATTTGATCCATTAATAAGGTCGCAATGCGAATATCGGTTTCAGTAACATGTCCTGATGCTTTCGCCACATGCCCCATTACTGCAAATGTGGTATTAAAGAAAATGGCTTGGCGATTCTTAGCCTGCCCTAGAATCTGTCGAAAACCCACGCCCGATGCTGCACGCTTATCGTAAAGATGACCGAGCCACAAACCTAGCAGCGCACCAAAAATACGGCCGAACATAAAGCCAATGACGAATCCAAAAAACTTACCCCAAAGCCGCATCTTATTTCCTGATTTCTATTATGTATTTGATGCACTAGCTTAATCCTATGGATATGCCAGCACCGAAATTTACTTGTTACTTTGTAACCTTAGTTCAAGCGCTTGCAATCGTGCAATGGTACCGACATCACACCAAAATCCATTAAACAAGGCACCATTAACTCTGTCTTGAGCCATTTGCGATCGGAGCAACGGACCCAGTGCAAAGGCGCCCTGCGGCGTGTCATGAAATAGCGCAGGGTGATAAATGCCCATGCCCGAAAACGTGTACTTAACATCGCCACGCTCCTGCACTTGATGACCATTCAAAGCAAAATCGCCATTTGGATGCTGCTCAGGATTAGGCACTAACCATAAGTGAGCGAGCCTATCCGCTGCCAGTTGCGTGATTGGCGGTAAAGCATCAATAAACACATCACCATTAATCACTAAAAAAGGTTCGTCGCTTCCGTCCTCACACAATAAAGGCAAAGCGCGTTTAATGCCGCCGCCGGTTTCAAGCGCACTCTCTTCTGCGCTATACCGAATGCGCACCCCAAAAGTGCTGCCATCGCCCAGTGCTTCGACTAACTTATGCCCTAGCCAAGCATGGTTGATGACGATATCGACTATGCCTATCGCGGCAAGTTTTTCAATATGATAAACAATCAGCGGCTTACCTAACACTGGCACCATAGGTTTAGGCAAACTATCCGTTAACGGCCGTAACCTTTCCCCTCGTCCAGCGGCCAAGATCATGGCTTTCATTGCTTAACCTCAGATGAAGACTGACTCACAGTAAACGCAGGTAACACACGACGAGTTAACCAGTGTGCAAATGGCACGAGTTCGGGATACTGCAGCGAGATGTCGACAATATACGTTAATGTCAGTGGAATATCCGCCATATACGCAGGTTTACTATCGCGATAGTTTAACCGTGCAAAAATCCCCACCGCCTTAATGTGGCGCTGTAAGCCCATGAGATCAAACCAAGTTTGATATTGCTCAAAAGGAGTCTGTGCGGGAATAAAACCAAGCGCTAATGCTTGCTGATAATGATACCGCATCAAGTCTGCGACTAACGGCTGCGGCCAACGAATATAACAATCGCGTAGTAGTGATACCGCATCGTAAGTCACAGGACCAACGACAGCATCCTGAAAATCAATCACGCACAGCTTGTCCGCTTGCAGCATAAGATTACGGCTATGGAAATCCCTATGCATTCCCACACTAGGTTGAGACAGCGCATTGCCGACGAGGCGATCAAAAGTATCATTCAGCAACTGCAACTCTGCCGCGTCCAAAGACAAATTAAGATGTGTTCCTAACAGCCACTCAGTAAAAATGTGTAATTCACGGCGCACAAAGGCTTCATCGTAGTTAGGTAATGCCTGAACTAAACCGCTATCAAGATTCTTGCACTCAATCACAGCGGCCACTTGCGGTAATAAATCGAGCGCCTGACGGTAAAACCCTTCCACATTTTGTACCGTCAATACAGATAAGAGTTGGGTATCGCCCAAATCACTCATCAACATAAAACCCAAATCGGCATCGGCGTGGATTACTTTTGGAACTGTCAGTCCCACGGCTGAATAAGCATTCGACAGTGCAATAAAGGGGGCGATAGGCACTAACTGAGGCGGTGAATCAGCGGCGATAAAGGTAGCATCAGGCATCGAAATCCGAAAGTAACGCCTAAAACTTGCGTCTCCGGAAATCAACACAGGCATCACCTCACAGGAAAAATAAGCATTCAGCCACTGATTAAGGGAAAGAAATCTCGGATCGGATAAAGTCATTTCATGGCTCTTAAAGAAAAATTGCTTTATTATAGCTGGCATAGAATTTGGAAACAGCTAAGAAATTGAGAGATTTATTAAGCGATGTTGCGTTTGTCAATTGCAACTTTCCCCATCCATACTTGTCCAGAATAAGAAATCATAATTACTGACCTAAAGATGCAGATCCGATACCTTCTGGCCCTGAGCCTGTTACCGCAATTAGTCCTGGCAGACGACTCTCTAACCGCTTCGGCATCCCAATGCTTAATCGAACCGCCAGTACCCCGTATCGTATCTCAAACCCAAGGGATGAGTGCGGCTGAACTCAACAAAATTCGTATTGCGTCTGATAACACCAATGCCGAAATGGGGAAGCAGGCGATTTTCCGTGGCGATGTGGTTTTTAGCCAAGGCGATAGGCATATAGCAGCCGATGAGGCGATTTTAGATCAAGCCACTGAACAGTTTGATGCCAATGGTAATTTAGTCTTTCAAGACAGTAACTTCACCGTTACAGCCGAATCCTTACAAGCTCAAATGCGGACAAACCGTGCCACCCTTAAAGGCGCACAATATTGGATCCATGGCCAACAAGTTCACGGTGATGCCGAAAAACTGCAAATTACTATCAATAACAATTTAATTTTAACGAATACCAACTTCACTACTTGCCCTCCTGACAATGTGTCTTGGCTACTCGAGGCCGAAAAGATCAAGATCAACAGTGAAGAAGAATGGGGCGAAATTTGGAATGCCAAACTAAGAATTGGCGGTGTACCTGTATTCTATATTCCCTACATGACAGTTCCCGTTTCAGAAAAACGTAAATCTGGCTTTCTCTACCCTAGTTTTAGCACTAGCACTACTGATGGTGTCGAAATTTCTGCACCCTATTATTGGAATATTGCCCCAGAGTACGATTTAACATTTACGCCTAGCTATATGTCAAACCGTGGTTTATTCACTAAAACAGAGTTTGGTTATCTGGCGGGTGAAGCCCAAAATGGCCGAGTCAATTTAGAATATCTAGGCAATGACAAATTGATCGATGGTAGCCCGAATCGCTACCTATATAACTGGCAGCATCAAGGGGCGATCGATAAAAATTGGCGCGTATTAGCGAATTTTACCGATGTATCAGATAACAATTATTTCAATGATTTAAAGTCAGATGTTAACCGTGCAACCGATAACCAGTTATCACGCATAGGTGAAATCAGCTACTTCGAAAGTAACTGGGATCTAAGCACCCGAGTACAAGATATTAAAGTACTGGGTGAGGATGAAAAACCATATCAAGTCATGCCTCAGGTTAACTTTAACTATCGCGCTGCTGATTTTTGGAACAATTTAGATTTTGGTTTCAATTCAGAGCTAACGAATTTTGCCCATCAGGACAACAATGTTAATACGGCGACTCGTTTGCACATGTCACCTAGTGTAACTCTGCCAATACATGGGCCTTCAGGCTCGCTCACCAGCCAAGTTAAGTTGATGCAGACCAATTATTGGCAGCATAACGAAGATCCAGACATAGTTGTTGACGACACAGTGAATCGCACCATCCCGCAGGTACGAATTAATGGTCAAATCAACTTCGAACGTTTTACTGAGCTTTTCGATCAAAACTACCGCCAAACGCTCGAGCCACAATTTCAATATCTTTATGTCGGCTACGAAGATCAACGCAACATAGGCATTTATGATACGGCTCAATTACAGGACGACTACTTTGGTCTATTCCGTGATCGTCGCTTCTCGGGTCTGGATCGGATTTCCGATGCAAATCAAGTCACTCTAGGTGTTACTACACGCCTGTTTGATAGTCACAACCAAGAAGCCACTAAATTCAGTCTAGGACAAATTTTTTATCTGCAAGACAGTAAAGTCGGTTACGAAGACAGTATTTTTGAGTCTAATCAATCAACTTCAGTACTTGCTGCAGAGTTAGATACCCGCTTGTCCCATGATTGGTATATGGGGGCTGCGATTCAGTACGATACCAACACCAGTGACAATAAAAAATCCGAAGTCACCTTAGATTTCAGACCTGAAGCGAATAAATTGCTGCAATTTAGCTATCGCTATGTCCCAGATTTATTGAACTCAAATACCAATGATACAGTGAACATCTCCCAAGCGGGCGTTCGTGGCGCTTGGCCAATCAGTGATGACCTCTACTTTGTTGGTAATTGGTATTATGACCTTAACGAAAGTCGCAGTATTGAAACTTACACAGGTATCCAGTATGAATCATGCTGTTACGCAGTAAGACTTAGTTATCATTACCGCATTAAAACCAACTATGACGACAATATAGGTTCTGCAACAATTGATCCTCGTGAGCAGTTTGATAGTGGTGTCTACCTGAACTTAATCATTAAGGGACTCGGTGGTTCTGGCCCATTAGGCGTATCCGATATGCTCAATGACGGCCTGTTTAACTACAGAAAACCGCTTTATCTGAGGAATTAGCAAAGAATTGTGATAGATTGCTGAACCTCAACAAGGACTAAGAGTCCAAACAGATTAATGAGTGCTTTACCGTTCACCTTTTGCTAAAGCGAATAAAAGCGGATCTTAAGGTCTAACCTTGCACTCAAATGCGTCGCCAAAAAATTACATTAGGGCAACTCACTGTAATTTCGATATAAATGGTAAAGTTATTTCAATTAAGCCGTCGAACCTGACCTTAGAACGTGCCAAGGATTTTGTGGATGAAACCCAGTAAACATCTGATTTTTGCTTTATTTGCACTCGCGATCAGCCAACCTACATTGGCCGCCCCCCAGCCGCTCGACCGCGTTGCAGTCCAAATTAACGACGGCATAGTGCTCGAAAGTGAAATCACTAACATGATTGACACTGTTAAAGCGAATGCCAAAGCAGCAAACCAATCGTTACCTTCTGACAGTGCCCTGCGCACTCAGGTGATTGAGCGTTTAATCTTAACTCGCCTACAATTGCAAATGGCCAGTCGTATAGGGCTGAATATTGGTGACTTACAACTAGACCAAGCGATTGAAAACATCGCGCGCGAACAAAAAATGTCTGTCGCGCAGATGCAACAAAAAATTGAAAGCGAAGGTTTAAGTTTCAGCCAATACCGCGAACAATTGCGCGAAGAAATCACTCTAGGTGAAATTCAACGTATTCAAGTACAACGCCGTATTCAAGTATCACCACAGGAAATTACTAGCCTAGTCAAACTCATCCAAGAACAAGGGATGAAAGATGTGGAATACCAAATTGGCCATATCCTGATTGACGTGCCTAATAACCCCACCAGTGATCAACTCGAAGCATCAAGCAAACGCGCCAATATCGTCTTAGAACGCTTGAAGAGTGGTGAGGATTTCCGTCGTACCGCTATCGCTTCTTCTTCAGGTCCTAAAGCACTCGAAGGTGGTATTTGGGATTATATGAACATCAACGAAATGCCAACTCTGTTCGCCGAAGTGATCAACGGTGCGAAAATGGGTGACATTATCGGCCCGATTAAGAGTGGTGCAGGTTTCCATATTATTAAGATCATGGATGCTCGCGGCCTACAAACCAAAGAAATCGAAGAAGTCAGAGCACGCCACATTTTGCTCAAGCCATCGCCGATCCTGTCAGAAGACCGCGCTAAAGCCATGCTTGAGCAATTCCTGAAACAAATCCGCTCAGGTGAAGCTAAGTTTGAAGACCTAGCGCGTCAGTACTCAGAAGACCCTGGTTCGGCCACAAAAGGTGGTGAATTAGGTTGGGCAGAACCAAGCATTTACGTACCTGAGTTTGCTCAAACGCTCAACAGTTTGAAAAACGACCAAATTAGTGAGCCATTCCGTACGACTCACGGTTGGCATATCACTCAGTTAGAAGAACGCAGAAAAACCGACGCCACGGATCAGTTCAATAGCAACCGTGCGCACCAGTTGATCTTCCGTCGCAAATTTAACGAAGAACTGCAAAACTGGCTAGACGAAATGCGTTCAGACGCATACATTGAAATCTTCCAGCCAGAGACCAATCGAGGTTAATTCTAATTGAGCACTAAACGTATTGCCGTTACCCCAGGCGAACCCGCAGGTATTGGCCCCGATTTAGTCGTACAACTCGCTCAGCAGGCTTGGCCTGCTGAGTTAGTCGTTTGTGCGGATCCAGAATTACTTGCGAGCCGCGCGAAACGACTCGGTTTGCAAGTGACTTTCCGCCCTTACCAGCCAAATCAAGCTCCTAAGCCACAAGAAGCGGGCACATTAACCATAGCGCCCTTTAAGTTGGTGAGCGAATCGATTTGCGGTCAGCTCGATGAGCAAAACAGCACTTATGTAGTTGAAACCTTGCGTTATGCGGGCGAGAAAAACATGAGCGGCGAGTTTGATGCTGTCGTGACAGGCCCAGTGCATAAAGGCATTATCAATCAAGCAGGTATTTCCTTTAGTGGCCATACTGAGTTTTTTGCCCATCAAGCAAATTGCCCCGATGTAGTGATGATGCTGGCAACACCAGGTTTGCAAGTGGCACTCGTGACCACCCATATTCCTCTGGCCTATGTTGCAAAAGCCATAACGCGCCAACGCTTACAGCATATTATCAAGATTCTACATGCCGATCTCATCAGCAAATTTGGCATAGTTTCACCGAAAATTTATGTCTGTGGTCTCAATCCACACGCAGGTGAAGACGGCCATTTAGGGCGTGAAGAAATCGACGTGATTATTCCTGCACTCAACGAGTTGCGAGAAGAGTTCCAAATGAATATTGTCGGCCCATTACCTGCCGACACTCTATTCCAACCTAAATATTTACAGGACGCCGATGTCGTCTTGGCCATGTACCATGACCAAGGACTTCCCGTTCTCAAGTCACAAGGATTTGGCAAATCGGTAAACATCACCTTAGGTTTACCTTATATTCGTACCTCGGTTGACCACGGTACGGCGCTCGATCTCGCGGGTACAGGCAAGGCCGATATTGGCAGTTTTGTCTGTGCTCTGAATAAAGCCATTGAGTTATCCTCAAAGAACTAAACGATTACATTATTAATGAGCAACAAAGTACATTTAGGCCACACGGCCAGAAAGCGTTTCGGACAAAACTTCCTTACCGACGGCAATGTGATTGACCGCATTGTGGGTGCAATTGCACCCGATAATCACCATGTGATGGTCGAGATCGGCCCTGGCCTTGGTGCCTTAACAGAACCTGTAGCCGATGCTGTGGATAATCTGACTGTCGTCGAACTCGACCGCGATCTGGTTGAACGCTTACATCAACACCCAGTCCTTAAAAATAAACTGACTATTCACCAAGGTGATGCACTGCAGTTTGATTTTGGCCAACTGAGTGTGCCTGGCAAAAAGATGAAAGTATTTGGTAACTTACCTTACAACATTTCAACGCCGCTGATGTTCCACCTGTTCGAATTTGCCGAACAGATTGAAACCATGCACTTTATGCTACAAAAAGAAGTAGTCCTGCGTCTATCGGCAAGCCCAAGCTGTAAAGCCTATGGCCGTTTAACAGTCATGGCACAATACTTCTGCCAAGTGGTTCCGGTTCTCGAAGTGCCGCCCCACAGCTTTACCCCTGCGCCTAAAGTGGACTCAGCAGTCGTACGCTTATTGCCATACGCCGTAAAGCCGTTCCCTTGTAAAGATGTGACCGTACTACGCCACCTTTGTACTACCGCATTCAACATGCGCCGTAAGACTCTGCGTAATAACTTAAAGCACATGTTATCTGACGATGAGTTCGAGCAGTTAGGGATTGACTCAAGTCAACGCCCAGAACAGATTAGCGTGCAGCAGTATGTTGCTATGGCTAACATGGTTTGCGATAAAAAAGCATAAATATGTCTGGGCACTTAGGTGCCCTTATACCAGAGCCTAGGAACAAGAATGAGCGCATTGGACACCTCCATTCGGGTCGAAGTCAAAACTGAGTATATAGAGCAGCAGTCCTCGCCCGAGGATGAAAAGTACCTCTTCAGTTACACCATCACTATCATCAATTTAGGTGAGCAAGCGGCTAAACTTGAAACTCGTCACTGGATAATCACTGATGCCAATGGCAACACCAGTGAAGTCCAAGGTGCCGGTGTTGTCGGTGAAACGCCAACCATAGCGCCGAATACTGCCTATCAATACACCAGTGGTACTGTGCTCGATACGCCACTTGGCATAATGCACGGCACTTATGGTATGGTCAGCGAATCGGGTGAGCGTTTCCAGGCGACAATCCGTCCCTTCCGTTTAGCGACCCCAGGCTTACTACATTAATATCGTTAGGAAAGGGGTACTGTGGCGCATTATTTTGTTGGTGATATTCAAGGCTGTTTCGCTGAGTTACAAAAATTACTCGCTAAGGTCGATTTTAATCCTTCCCGCGATGAACTCTGGGCTGTAGGTGATCTTGTTGCACGCGGACCTGACTCCTTAGCTACGCTACGTTTTTTTCGCTCCTTAGGTGATTCCGCTAAAACGGTTTTAGGTAACCACGATCTCCATCTAATGGCATTACACGGTAAGCTCAAGCGCGCTAAACCCAGCGATAATCTCACTGAAATTCTAGAATCCCCCGATATCTCAGCCTCAATTGACTGGCTGAGACAACAACCTCTTATGCGTGAATTACCTGAACACCAACTCATTATGAGTCATGCGGGTGTACCACCTCAGTGGTCGCTGGAGGTATTAAGAGAAGAATCCGCACTCGTCAGTCGCGCCCTCAAGCACGATGATTATCTTGAGACATTAATAAGCCAAATGTATTCAGATACCGCCGAGCAATGGGAGCCAAGTGCAATTGGCATAGAACGCTTACGTTATTGCATCAATGCATTAACACGTATGCGCTATCTTTATGTCGATGGCCGACTTGATTTTGATTGCAAACAACCTCCTGAAAACTGTACTAATCCACAACTCAAACCTTGGTTTGAGTTTGCTTCGCCGCTGCGCCAAAGTCATACCTTAGTATTTGGCCATTGGGCTGCGTTGATGGGCAAGGTCGACGATACTAAATTAAAGGCTTTAGATACAGGCTGTTGCTGGGGTGAGCACTTAACCTTATGGCATCTTGAAAAAGACCAAAAAATTACGCAAAAAAAGTTAAAAAAGAGTTAAACTAAAACAGCTTAAAGTCGATAACAGACTGAGCCGCCTAACCCTAAATATCACCCTGTTTTCATTTGGAAAAATATAATAAAAATCGGAGTATCCTATGAAATTTAATGTAGCCACCAGAGTGATTGGCGGATTTGGTATTGTCACACTTTTACTCGTGTTGCTAGGATTTACATCTTATTTAACCAACAATAGCCTAAAAGCCAGCTCTGCTATGATGCAAGAATTAAGCTTGCCCGCGCTGAAATCGACAAACCACCTTAGTGAAGCATTGAGTGAGCAACAAAGACAAATCCTCATTGCCTATAACACCCCTAGATCGGCAAATATCCCGAATATTCGTAAAGTGTTTGAAGACCACGGGACTCAGTTCAAAAACGAAATTGCCACCCTCACTCAGTTAGTCAAGAGCCAGCAGAATCTATCTTCTTTAATTGCCCAATTAAGCGGCAGCTTTGCCACCTTTGAGCGAAATAGTATTGCCATGATCGCCGAACGTGAGGCCTCATTGAGCAAGCAAGAACAGCTAGTTGAACTAAAGAAAAAGCTCGAAAATGCCGCCGATGATGCCTCATCAGAACTGCTCGATATTGTTGATTTAGAAAGCAGTCAGAATCCCGATGAGCAGAGTCTTGCTGCATCAGCCAGCGCTATTGATACTAGTCTCGGAAATATCATCACTACTATTGCAGATTTAGTAACGAATGACGAAGACAGTAAGCACGAACTGATCTCAAAGGAACTTGACTACATTATCAGCGAAACCAAGAACAAACTTGAATATGTGAATCGTCACGGTCAAGGTATTGTCGAAGCGGATACCTTAAGCTCGGTCACTAAAGATATCGAAAAAGTATTAGCGCTCGTCACCGGTCCGCAATCTATGTTGCTGCTAAAATCGAGTCAGCTCTCCCACTCCAAAGAAGCTGTGATAAAACTAGGCATTATCGAAAATGATGTGAAAGTCATCAATTCCAACATGAATGATGTCAGCGATAACATCGAACTTGTTGCCGCGAACATGAGCAATGACACCATAGCCAAGATTGACTCTGCCAGCATACAAACCATGATTGTCGTGTTAATAGCAATCGTTGTCGCTGTGATTGTGAGTTTTGCTGTGGTGAATCCGTTAAAACGCTCACTCAGCCAAGTGAACAATGCCCTGAACGTCTTAGCCTCAGGCAACCTTACCCATAAACTAGATGACTCTGGACACGATGAATTTGCCGAACTAGCAAAAAACTGTAATCGTCTCGTCGATAGCTTACGCAGTTTAATCATAGGTATTTTAGATAGGTCAAATCAACTTGCCGCGGCAGCCGAACAAACATCAGCAATCACAGCGCAAACCACCTCAGGCATACAAGAACAAAAAAGCCAAGTTGACCAAGTGGCTACTGCAACAACTGAACTTAGCTCTAGTGCTCAGCAGGTGTCTTTAAGTGCCAATCAAGCCCTTGAGCAAATCAAACAGGCTGATCAAGAAACTCAGCACATGCGTGCCATTGCACAAGAGAACAAACTGACTATTTTGGCTTTAGCCGATGAAGTGGCCAAAGCGGGTGTTGTGATCAATAAAGTGCAGTCGGACAGCGCCTCTATTGGCTCAATTTTGGATGTGATCCGTGGTATTGCAGAACAGACTAACCTACTCGCCCTTAACGCCGCTATTGAAGCCGCCCGTGCGGGTGAACAAGGTCGTGGTTTTGCGGTAGTTGCCGATGAAGTGCGTAGTTTAGCCTCACGCACTCAAGTGTCGACCCGAGAGATCCAACAGATGATCGAAGTGTTGCAGCAAGGTGCAGAGCAAGCCGTTGCCGCCATGGATATGGGGCGTGCTCAAGCCAACGCCTGTGTTGAAAAAACGGAGCAAGCCAACATTGCCCTCGAAACCATTAGCCAATCTGTGCATAAGGCCTATGATTCTGGCACCCATATCGCCCATGCAGCGCAGGAACAGAATTTAGTAAGCCAGCAAGTTTCTGAAAAACTAGAGCATATTGCAGCAATTTCAGAAGAAACCGCTATCGGTGCAGATCAAACGGCTCAGTCTAGCCATCAAGTCGCCAAATTAGCCGAAGAACTCCAAGCTTCGGTCGGTGAATTTAGAGTCTAATGTTTATCACCACTAAAACCTAGGGTCGCTTAGCGGCCCTTTCTTTTGAGACGAATTCACTTGCCTATCTTACTGACGACTCGAACTGTCCGGCCTTTGCACAAATTAAGGACATAAAAAATGCCAAACTTAAGTTTGGCATTTTTATCTAGCTTAATGCTAGATACTTGATATTAGACGCTTAATATAACGTAGCAGCAAATAGAGCTAAAGTGCCGCTAAGTTCAAATCCGCATTACTCTTCTTCACCGCCCGCAGCAGCGCCAAGACGCTCTTTCACTGCAGCGGTAATTGGGCTAGCACCATGACCGTTTGCTTCAGCCCAAGCTTGGATAGTCATCCCATCAGCTTCAGCAACACTCAATTCAGTCGCCGACAAACGCTTAGCCACAAACTCACCGGTATCGTTCGCACTCGCACCGTAAGCGGTGCGCAATAGACTTGCACCATCGCAACTGATACCACTGTAAATCTGACGTAACTTAACGCGGCTTTCTTTTAACTTTTTACGTAAGCGGTTTTTGTCATTAGCTTTTACATAATCACAAAGACTCGCTACGAGTGGATCTTCCCCCGCAACGGCAGAGGTTGGTACAGCAATAGAACTAAATCCAATCAACGCAGCCAAGGCCACAGGCATAAGACGCATCCGATACTCCTTAATACTTTCTTATAGTTTTATTATCAATTCTGTATGGGCTGCATCTATTGTCTAAATGATATTGACCTCTTGGCTTTAGCTCTCGTTCGAAATCTAGGATAACGAAATAGGCTATCTCTTTCCGTGAAAACTAAATGTCCGATATGATGCAATACGTTAGATAAACTGACGCCCCATACACACAGGGTACACAACAGAATCTGCAATTTAACATTTTTTTACCAAATTGATAAAGCGATATTCCAAACCAGCAGCATTTATACTCGCCAAAGATTCAGTTTCCTTCCAAGTCCCATCGTCCCAGTGGGGGAAAAATGTATCGCCTTCCACCTCAAGATTGATTTGCGTCAAATATAAGATATCGGCGCAGGGCAATAACTCGGCATAAAGCTGGCCACCACCTATAACCACTAACTCTTCACATTCACCAGCAGCTTGTTTGGCTGCATCAAATGAGGTCACACAGGTCACGCCCTCAATCACAAGATCCGTTTGGCGTGAAATCACTATGTTATGTCGACCAGGAAGGGGCCTACCGATTGACTCAAAGGTCTTACGTCCCATCACAACAGGCTTGCCTAGGGTCATCGCTTTAAAATGACGTAGATCTTCTGGAAGATGCCATGGCATTTTATTATCTTTTCCGATGACTCGATTGTTTGCCATCGCGGCTATCATAGCAATGCGCATGCTCACTCCTGTTTTATGGAAATAGAATTATTGAATGACGGGGCGGGTCCTGAAATACAGCAAACTCGGCATGGCCAAACCCACGGCTAACGCCCCTAGAATAAAGACGGTTTTGAGGCCATTACTAATCACTTGCCCCGTCAGTTCAGGACTGACTTGAGATTGAGCGGTCAATTGCACTAAGGCAATCACAGTATTAAATGCATAAGTGCCTGGGATCATAGGAATAATCGCGGCGACAGCATACATTAAAGGTGGCGCTAAGTGGCGCTTACCAAACCCTATGGTAATAATCCCTACTAATGCCGCGGCGGCGAAGGTTGCCCACTCGATTGGCAGACCAAACTGTAACATTAAAGTACGGGAACTATGGCCAATGGCTCCCGCTAAAGCGCAGTAAGGAAGAAATCGTTTAGGAACATTAAATACCATAGCAAATCCTACGGCGGGGATGGCAGAGAAAAATGCATCGTGCAGCAGCGTTATCAGTAATTCCATCATAGGAAAATTCCACCGATCTGCATCGCAATCGTAATGCCAATCACAGAAGAAACGGTCAGCAAAGTAGCATGACCCCAGCGTGATATACCGACATTCATGTGCCCTTTTACCATGTCGGAAATCGCATTAATCATCGGAAAACCCGGCACTAACATCAGCACACTCGCGGCCATTGCAGCCTTAGGAGTTTCACTTAACTCAAACAAATAACCCGTTTGAGCCAGCATACTGGTGACGAAAGCTGTGATGGCAAAATTGACTAATAAATTAAAATGCCGCTTAGCAATTGCTAAACGTACCGACATACCTACTGCCGCGGCAAAAAAAGTAATCACGCATGCAGTGAGATCGCCATTAAATAAATGACAGAAGCTAGCGCACGACAGGCCAATCATGAATACCACTAAGCTTGGAGGATAGGTTTTAGGTTCAATCCGCGCCAAGCGTTTACGCACTTCATTTGGGCCATACAGCCCCTTTTCCGCGAGTAAACAGATACGTTGCAATTCACAGACGACTGTCATGTTAATGCCATGCTCACGAATACGACGAGTAGTTGTGATACAGCGACCATGAACCAAACTGGTTAACACGAGGGAATTGGAGGAAATAGAGAGCTCTACGCTGGCAAGACCTAAAGCCTGACCTAGACGCTGGCTGATTTCTTCAACTAAATCAGATTCCGCGCCGTAGGCCAGTAGCAATTGTGCAGCACGCACAACTTGCCGAGTAATATCATTTTGAGTATCAGCGTACACAGAACTCTCAAAACTCAAAGATTACTATTATCTTTGGTAAATAACTTCTACGTCGTAGTCGTCATCATCAAAGTCGTCGTCATCATCTTCATCAACATAATCTTCATTCAATGAATCAAGGTTTGCTTGATGATAATTATCCCACTTGAACTCAACTTCACTATCTGGGTCGACTTCATTGTCTTCAGGTGGAAGACTCGCAATGTAATCGAGGAGTTTTAATGCCAACTCACTGGTACCGTCGCGGTTATAGGCGGAGATAGTATAAACATCGCCTTCCCAACCCATTTCTTTAACGATACGATCAACCTTCTCTTGCAGCTCTTCTTCAAGCAGCAGATCGGTTTTGTTAAAGACTAACCAACGCGGCTTACTCGCCAACTTTGGAGAATATTTCTCAAGCTCACCTACGATAGCGCGCGCAGACTCAACCGGATCGGTTCCGTCAATCGGCTCAATATCTATGATATGCAGCAGAATACGGCAACGCTCAAGATGCTTTAAGAAGCGAATACCTAAACCCGCACCATCGGCAGCGCCTTCGATGAGACCAGGAATATCCGCAATCACAAAGCTTTGCCCAGGACGTGGATTAACCACACCTAAGTTAGGCACCAGTGTTGTAAACGGATAATCAGCCACTTTCGGCGTTGCACGGGAAACCGCACGAATGAATGTCGACTTACCCGCGTTAGGCATGCCAAGCAAACCAACGTCAGCCAGCAGTAACAACTCTAATTTAAGGCTACGAACTTCACCGGGTGTCCCTAACGTCTTTTGACGTGGGGCACGGTTAGTACTGCTCTTAAAACGGGTGTTACCTAAACCATGGAAACCACCTTTGGCAACCAATAGCTTTTGACCGTGGGTTGTTAAATCCCCAAGGACTTCTTCAGTATCATGATCGACCGCGCGAGTACCAACAGGAACTTTTAAGATCAAATCTTTACCGCTATGACCAGTACAATCACGGCCACGACCATTTTCGCCACGTTCAGCCATGTGAAAACGTTCAAAACGGAACTCGATCAAAGTGTTGAAGTTTTCGTCAGCTTGCAGGAAAACACTGCCACCGTCGCCACCATCACCACCATCAGGACCACCATCAGGTACATACTTTTCGCGCCTAAAGCTAACACAACCGCTACCGCCGTCGCCTGCTTCGACCCTAATTACTGCCTCATCGACAAACTTCATACTTACTCCTGGCACCACTGAATGAAGCAATTATACCGTCTAACTTCATTGGTCGCCAAAAAACTCGAGATACTTTGCTCCCAATCTTACCTGTCAATGCTCATTCTTGGTAATCATTTACCAACTCAGGCATCTACACGGCGTAAATAGAAGCACAAAAAACAGAAAGCCCCACCAATGGCGGGGCTTTAACAGTATAAGCTAGGTTCGAAAGTTAAGCTTCGATGCTAATAAACTTACGGTTATTAGCGCCTTTAACTTCGAATTTAACTTTACCGTCAGTCAGAGCAAACAGAGTATGGTCACGACCAATACCTACGTTTACACCAGCGTGGAATTTAGTACCACGTTGACGAACAATAATGTTACCAGCTAGAACTGATTCACCGCCAAAGCGCTTAACACCTAGACGTTTACTTTCTGAATCGCGGCCGTTACGAGTAGAACCGCCAGCTTTTTTATGTGCCATGAGTTAGACTCCTATTATGCGTTGATAGCAGTAATTTTAACTTCAGTGAACCACTGACGGTGGCCCATTTTCTTGTCGTGGTGCTTACGACGACGGAACTTAACGATAGTAACTTTATCGCCACGACCGTGACTTACAACTTCAGCAACGACTTTACCGCCAGCTACTAAAGGAGCACCAACATGCACTGTTTCGCCATCAGCGATCAAAAGAACTTGATCGAACTCGATAGTTTCGCCAGTTGCAACTTCTAACTTTTCTAAACGTACTGTGTGGCCTTCAGCTACACGGTGTTGTTTACCACCACTTTGAAAAACAGCGTACATAGCTATTTTACTCCAATTCCTAACACGCGGGCTCATTCTTGGATGAGGCAGGGTGCTACAAAAACTTTATTGACAATGGGCGCGGAGTTTACGCGAAGAATCTAACTCTGGCAAGCCCTAATTAGGAAAGAATAAAAAAAGACCGGATTAACTCTCACATTAGTTGAGCTAGTGCTGTCATATGTCAGAATTTTAGGTAAAATTCATTTCATTATAACACGTGAGCCTAAACAGGGGCCGGGTACGTAATGACCCCACAACCAGAGTCTATTATGGATTTAAACGCTATTCGTCAACTGGCTGACACTGATATGCAAGCAGTCAATCAGCTGATATATAAACAGCTTGAATCAGATGTCGCCCTAATTAATCAATTAGGTTTTTACATTATTAATGGTGGTGGTAAACGTCTTCGTCCTCTGCTGTCGGTTTTAGCCGCACGTGCGGTGAGCTACGAAGGCGAAGCACATCTTAAGCTAGCGGCGATTATTGAGTTTATCCATACAGCCTCATTGCTCCATGATGATGTCGTTGATGAATCGACGTTACGCCGCGGACGAGAAACCGCCAATGCACTGTTTGGCAATAGTGCCAGTGTGCTAGTCGGGGATTTCCTTTATACCCGCTCATTCCAGATGATGACCGAACTTGACAACATGAAAGTGCTCAGAGTGTTAGCTGATACGACTAACGTGTTGGCCGAGGGCGAAGTCTTACAGCTGATGAATTGTAATGACCCAGACACCACTGAAGAAAGCTATATGCGGGTCATTTATTGCAAAACAGCCAAGTTATTTGAAGCCGCGACGCTACTCGCGGGCGTGCTAGCAGGTGCAACGCCTGAGCAAGAAACCGCCTTAGGCAACTATGGTAAGTATCTCGGCACCGCCTTTCAGCTTACCGACGACTTACTCGACTATACCGCCGACAGTGACGAGCTAGGTAAGAATATCGGTGATGACCTTGCCGAAGGTAAACCGACTCTGCCACTCATCTATGCCATTGCCCATGGCACAGACGAAGAGAAACAGCTCATACGTCAAGCAATTGAGCAAGGTGATGGTACTCAGGCCATAGATAAAATCGTAGCAGCACTGCACCATTGCGGCGCGTTAAATTACACCCAACAAAAAGCAATTGAAGAATCAGAGAAAGCCATCGCGGCATTATCTGCTTTACCCGATAGCGACTATAAGCAAGCCTTAGTAACGCTAGCTAAGATTTCGGTCGACAGAAACCACTGATTACTAACTAATGTAGTTTCGCCCCAAAAATAAAGGTCTTACTCAGTAAGACCTTTTTTATTGCTTTAACCACAATCCTAAAATCAAACCTGCCAAAGGATCGGCGTTTCGCCCCGCTCAAGCAATAATTGATTCACTTGAGAGAAATGCCCACAACCAAAGAAACCCCGATAGGCCGATAAAGGTGAAGGATGTGGTCCTGTGAGCACTTGATGTTGCGGTGCGTTAATCACTTGACCTTTTTTGATGGCATGACTGCCCCAAAGCACGAAGATAATCGGCAGAGTCTGCTGATTTAATAATTCCAGCACCGCAGTCGTAAAGACTTCCCACCCGGCTTTGGCATGGGAATGCGCCTTGCCTTGCTCAACTGTCAGCACCGTATTGAGCATCAATATCCCCTGCTCCGCCCATGCGGATAAATCGCCATGGGATGGCACAACAAAACCTTCAATATCCGTCGCTAATTCTTTGTACATATTGGCTAAAGATGGCGGTGGTTTTATCCCGCATTTAACCGAAAAACATAAACCATGGGCTTGATCTGGGCCGTGATAGGGATCCTGGCCAATCAAAACCACTCTGACTTGTTCAAGGGGCGTCATACTAAAAGCATTGAAAACATCAGCCTCAGATGGATAAACCACTTTCCCAGCCCTGCGTTCATTGTCAACAAATACGCTTAGTTGCTGAAAATAAGGCAAAGCTCTTTGCTCATCGATAAATGTTTGCCATGTCACCTGAGTCACTATTTTACTTCCTCAATTCTATAATCGGGTTAGCTTAAAAGTCCTGTAGTGGTATGGCAAGTTTGCAGACCTTACTTGCCGCTAGGTAATACCACTAAACCTGCTAGGTCTCACGTTAAGACTTTCAATTTAAAACATTCGAAATTAAGTGATATAGTGCGCCCATTCTCGCACACTCTGATACGTAATGATGATCCAACATTCTGATAAATCAATTCAAAGACATCAAACGGGTTTCACCTTAATTGAACTTGTGGTGGTCATCATAGTGCTCGGTATTTTAGCCGTAGTGGCCCTGCCAAAATTTATCAATGTGCAACAAGATGCGCAAATTGCAACCGTTAAAGCGGCAGGCGGAGGCTTTAAATCAGCCATCAATCTGGCACGTTCCGTATGGGCTGTAAAAGTGGGCTCAGGTCCAAAAGAGGATTTACCCGTATTTGGTACGGCACAATCCGAACAAATAGATTTCAACGCCTTCGGTTGGCCAGCACAACACTATATCCATGGCAATGAGGCCTCTCCGGCACTCGATAATGTTGAAGACTGTATATCGGTATGGGAAGTATTATTCCAAAATGCCCAGCCGAGTGTCTCGCGCTTGGATATTGATGCGACTGAAACCGACTATAAAGCCAGTTATACCGATCCTGGCCAGTGCACTTATTTGTATCGAACAAACGATAAACTGTCGATTAATTATGACTCCCACACAGGAGTCGTCATTACCGACACAGATCCCAATAGTTAATGCCTGACGATTCCTTCTTACACCAATTAAGTTAGAATCGAACTTTAATCTGTTACTTTTTTAGAGTGAACGCCATGACCGACACGAGCAGCACCACCATTTACGAACTTGCCGATCAGTTTATTGCCTTAGCCAATCAGCTAAGCCAACAAGAAGCAGATGTAGGTAAAGTTGGCACAGCACTCCGTTTTGCCGCAGCACGTTTTAATGCCTTCGAAGCCGCGATTAAATCAGCGGATCTCGGTGCTGAAAAAGAGAGCGCATTAGAATGGTTTAGCAGTGAATTCAAAGAAATGCTGAGTGACAACTTAGACGACCACATTGCCAATCCACCCATTATCCAAGAAAGTGTGGCAGAAGAAGCTGATAATTCTGTGCAAATGTTTAAAGGCTAATCACGCCTTGATTTAAATGCATAGCCATCAACAAACACGCCATCGATTGATGGCGTGTTTGTTATTTAAAACCAATGATTTTAGATAGATCACTAAAGCGTGTACACCACACGAATCGCCAGCAATATTAATACTACGCCGGACAACTTATCAATTAACCCCGCTTTCTCTCTCAATTTAGGCAACACACTCGAGTGGGATAGCAATAAGGCTATCAAGGTGTACCAAAGACCATCGACCACTAACGGTGTAAAAACAATTAATGCTTTAGCCGTCATGCTGTCGGCGACCATCACAAATTGGCTGAATAACGCAAGAAAAAATAGCATTATCTTAGGGTTGAATAAAGAAATAGCAATACCATCACGGGCTGCAGTTAAGGTATCTGTCGCCTCCCCTGCAGCCAATTTAGCTTGCATACCGCCATTGGAACGCAGCGCTTGAACTCCCATCCAAGCAAGGTATAAGGCACCGAGAATCGCAATGCCATTAAAGACTAATGGCGCCTTTTTAAGGACTACGGCTAAGCCCAGTAACGTCACCAGCGCATAGATCCCAATCCCTATCGAGTGTGCCCAAGCACAGACGATACCCTTTCCCCGCCCACCACCTAAAGTATGACGTACTACCATAGTCAAACTTGGGCCCGGCGACATGGCCCCCAAACAACAAATAGCCAATAAACCTAACCAAGTACTCCAACTCATTGATGACACCTTTCGCCGAATAAAAATGCCCACTGCTGGGCCTTAAACTTGCTTGCCATTCTAGCATCGCGCCATCAAGGCGTTAACGCTAATAAATCCATTTTCAATAAATGAACAGTCATTTAAGAGAACCCAAAACGCGATAATCCCATAAATTCACACTGATTTAAGCCGTTAACCGCTAAGATTAGCGCTAACCTAAGTCTTTATAGCCAAACCTTAATACCTAAGCCTTCATCGCTATTATCACAAAGGCGATTCTCAATCAGGAAATTTTATGAACACTATAACGCTGATCAGTATTTTTATTCTTTGCCTATTAATAGGTGCGATCTTATTACTGCTTTGGCAAAGACAAAAAGGTAAAACCATACCGCTGACGGTGATTTTTGTGCTGGGATTTTTCGCCTTAGGACTCAGTGCTATTATTGGATTTGTGCACAAAAGCGAGGATTACCAAGCCTATCAAAAACTACAATGGCACACCTTAGCCCCAGAGAAAATCGCGCCTCTGGTTGCCCAAGGCTATACCGTCTTTGTCGATATCACCTCTGATTGGTGCACCATCTGCCAAACGAATAAAGCGGAAGTCACCCACAGGGAGCAAATTGTAAATGCCTTGATGGCCGACAATATCATTCTGATGCAAGGTAACTGGAGTGAGGCGAATAAAACGATTGAAACCTATATGCGCCACGAAGGAGTGCCCGGCACGCCCTACAATAAAATTTATGGTCCAAGCGCCCCCAATGGAATTCTCTTGCCGTCAAAACTCAGTATGAGTGATGTGTTAAATGGTTTAGTTGCCGCGCAAACGAATCGTAACTAAGCACTAAACTATATTTAGGACGAGTCAAATACGAATAAAAAAGGCTGCATTGCAGCCTTTTTGCTTACTTCACTTCTATTTATAAAAGCCAAATTTCTTGAAAGGTGGGTTAGAAATCGCTTCTATAAATTGGCTTACTCATTAAAAACGGTAATTCACTCGACCATAGTAGAAACCGCCGTTGTAATCGAATGGCCCACTTTCATAATAAACGCCACCGAGTTCACCCAAGGTCCCTTCTTTCAGCTTTTGCGCTTCTTGATCAAATAGATTATTAGCCCCCACAGCCAGCGTTAAGCCATCAAGTAATTGATAGCTCATTTCAAGATCGACGGTCACCGCAGCATCAGCCATTTCAGAGCCCCAATCAGAGGTATCATCAGCGTGAGTCGCATAGTACTCACCAAAATAGTTACCACGTAGTGACAGGGTTACCTTGTCCCATGACTGTGCCCAAGTTAAGGTGGCACGGTGCGCTGGGATACCATCTTCTAATCGACGAACTTTACCCGCATCGGTCGTTTTAAGATCAAACTTATCAACGCTGGTATCGGTCCAACCATAGGCAAGACTGAATTTAGCATTACCCGATAGGATTTCCGCATCATAGGAGGCGACGATATCGATACCTTGAGTCGTAGTATCAAAGTCATTGGCGTAATAGCTCACGCCTTGGATCAACTCAGGGAACTCAACCCCAGCTGCACGTAGCGCATCATAATCTTTAGCTTCAACATCAATCTTACTCGACTGCGCAATACGGCCCTCTACGCCAATGTTGTAATAATCGACCGTTAAGAAAAAGCTTTCGTATTCATATACTGCACCTAACGCATAGCTTATTGACTCTTCAGGCTTTAATACTTCACCACCGTAAAATGCCGCAAGCGGATCGGTTGGTGGCGCAATAAAGGTCTGGATCAGTTCACCATCGATGATCGATGTCTGGGTATTCACCACGTTTTCTTGGCCAACCGTTGGTGCACGAAAGCCGGTGCTGTGTGAGGCGCGGAACGACAATTCATCCGTTGCAGAATACTGCAACGTCAATTTGTAATTTAACGTATCACCAAAGGTTGAAAAGTCTTCGTAGCGCAGTGCTAAACCGAGTAACCAGTCATCACTTAAATAAGCTTCTAAATCAGTATAAATACCGATATTGTGGCGAGAATTTTTACCCGCAGATTCTGGGCCAAAGCCTTTAAAACCGTGCGCACCAATGTTGAAACCTTGGCTAGCATAAGGGCCTGCAATCCACGAGGCTTCATCACCTTGAGAAATCTCAAACGACTCATTCCGCCATTCAAAACCAGAAGCAAAACTAATGTCTTCAATACCTCCTAAGGTAATAAAACGCGAGAAATCTAAGTTAACTGTGGTTTCAACTTGCTCATAAGCTCCCGTATCGAAATCCGTCGGGGTATCTAATCCCAGTGATGGATTCAAAGAATTTTTAAGACCAAAACTGGCTTTGTTCGCCCCCGTACCAGCACTGAAATCATAATTCCATTCACCGATATCGCCTTTTACACCTGCGAAGAAGGACATATCTTCAATGGTGCCAGTGAACTGTGGCGTATAGCCACCTGGAAATATCTGGTTCATAGCAAAGCAATTTGGGTCGGCAACCATCGCCTTGTATGCATCTGTGTCGAGTACGTTGCCGTCACTTCCATCAGCATTTTTAGGGATAGGTACGAGTCCACATGTTGATGGATCACCATTTACAGCGCCCACAAGTAAATTCTGGCCACCATCATTGGAATACACATTGCTACGATTTTGTGGGTAACGATAATAGAAGCCCCCCACGGCATCACGGGAAGACAGATTACCAAAGGCATAGGCGTGCATGTTGGCATTAATGTCTAAGCCTGAGTTGATGAACACTGAATAGTCATCATTAATCTCAGGATTACCCCACACTTGAGCGGGGTCATTGATCGCGGTATTACCCTGCTCGGCTAAGTTAGCCGCATCAGGACGCTGCACACTACGGCTAGTGGAGTCAGCATTTTTATACTGGAAGCTTAAATTGACGAAGCCATTTTCAGTCACAGGTAAACCGACATCACCTTCAACCGTAGTCGTAGCACCATCACCCTCGTAATATTCTCCTTGGGTCACAGTGATGGAACCACCCTCGGAATTATCTTTTAAAACAAAGTTCATGACTCCTGCAATCGCATCCGACCCATACTGCGCCGCAGCGCCGTCGCGCAACACTTCAACTTGCTTTAATGCAGAACCAGGAATAACTGAGATATCAGGACCTTGAGCGCCATCGTTAATACCACCACCTTGGAACGCAATCACAGATGCACGGTGACGACGCTTACCGTTGACTAGTACTAGCGTACTGTCTGATGGCAAACCCCGTAAATTAACGGGACGTACTAAGGTTGCCGCATCACTGATGGGTTGAGCGCGCGAGTTAAACGAAGGTACTGAGGTCACCAACATATCAATCATGTCAGTGGAACCATTCTTTTTTAAGTCGTCACTACTAATAATATCAATTGGAACGGGGGAATCACCGATTGAGCGTGGTGCCGCACGTGAACCAACAACTGCAATCTTTTCCACGCCTTCATTTTTAACCGCAGCGTCTTCTTCCTCAGCCATGGCTTGCGGGCTAATGAAGCTACCAGACAAAGCTAGTGTAATCGCCAAACTGACTGCACTTAATCCAAACTTCTGCTTCTTTGAGGTCATCATATTCATCCCAACTGCTTATTATTTTTAGAATACCTGACCTGCTTTATGTGATTATCGTCCCTAAAACCTTGCTACCACGGTCAATACAAAGTTATTTTTTACATAACGAAAACATTTTTATAACATAAACAAGACAATATCCAATATTAAATCAGATTTTTGAATGAATATTAGTCATTTCTCTTTTAGATCAGTTTGTTATAAGTGAATATTTTTTAAGGTGTGTCGTTAGGTAAAATGCACTTTAGGGCGCCAAAATGTAAAACCATAAGTCACCATAAAGTGGGAAATACTCACTAACTCAATCAAAGACACGATATATCGCGACATGCAACTTAAGGTATACTCGGGCAATACCAGCCAAGCTTGAGTACCGCAGATGACAAATAAGATTTCGGTCAATAATCAAAAATCAGTCGATAAGCATTTCTTGCCTGAAAATCAGTTACTGCTTAACGCTGTCGGTGAAGGTATTTATGGATTTGATTTAAGCGGGAATGCGGTGTTCATCAATCCCGCGGCTGAACGCATGACAGGTTGGAAGAATGAAGAGCTACTCGGTAAAAACATCCATAACTGCCATCATCACAGCCATGCAGATGGCAGTCATTATCCTCAAGAGGATTGTCCAATTTACAACACCTTAAAGGATGGTATCACCCGAGAAATTACCCACGATGTATTTTGGCGTAAAGATGGCAGTAGCTTCCCCGTTCATTACAGTTCCACCCCTGTTTACCGTGACAATCAACTGATTGGCGTAGTCGCGATATTTCGCGACATTAGTATTCAAAAACAAACAGAGCAGTCATTACGCCAAGCCCTAGCCCAAGTACAAGCACTGTCGGAGCGACTCGCCTCTGAAAATCATTATCTACAGGCAGAGTTGGCAGATAAAACGGGTGATGTGGATATTTCGGGAGCCAGTACAGTGATCCGCCATATGATCCAACAATTGCACATGGTGGCCAATACCGACAGTACTGTGCTCATTTGTGGTGAAAATGGTACAGGAAAAGAACTCGTTGCCCGTAACTTACATCAGCTCAGTCGCCGCAAAGATAAACCCATGATCAGTGTCAACTGTGCCGCGTTTTCGGCATCTTTACTAGAAAGTGAACTCTTTGGTCATGAGAAGGGGGCATTTACTGGCGCCACAAGCCGCCGTAAAGGTCGCTTCGAACTTGCTCATCAAGGCACACTGTTCCTCGACGAAGTCGCTGAACTCAGTTTAGAAGCCCAATCAAAACTACTACGAGTCATCCAAGAACAATCCTTCGAACGTCTCGGTGGCAGTGAAACCATTCAAGTGGATATTCGCTTAGTCGCCGCCAGTCACCACGATTTACTCAAGCGAGTCGAACAGGGATTATTTAGGATGGATCTCTATTACCGTTTGAATGTATTCCCTATTCAAGTACCACCACTGCGCGCAAGAATCGAAGATATTCCCGAACTCGTCAGCCATATTCTGCACAACTTGAATCGTAAGCTAGGTAAAAAAATCCGTGGAGTGAGCCAAAAAGGGCTACAAAAACTCATGGCTTATACTTGGCCCGGCAATGTGCGCGAACTGCAAAATATCCTCGAACGCGAAGCCATTCTATCCCAAGGAGATATTCTGCAGATCCATGCGATGCCGAGCAATAATCCCTTAGCTCAAACCCAAGGGCAAACCTTAGCGGAAGCGGAAGCGCTGCATATAGAACAAACCCTTAAGCGCTTAAACTGGCGCATATCCGGCCCACTCGGCGCAGCGAATGTCCTCGGTGTGCCCGCAAGTACACTGAGATCGCGAATGAAAAAACTGGGGATCCAGCGTCAATCGAGTGAAATCTAATTCAAAACGAGCACACTAAAAACGCGATATATCGCCAATGTGTGATATATCGTGTTCTTCATCTAGTTCCAATCACAAAATAATTATAAATATCATGATGTTGAGCTAATTAAAACTTGGCCTAGTGCTTGCTATAGGGAGGCGAATCTTATTTAAGCCGTTAGGACCCTTTATGCCCAAGAGTGAAGTTACCCCAAATTCTCCAAGTGTAAATAAGAGTGTGGGCGCGAAACCTGCCTCAGTAGAGCTACACATTCCGGTTAAAAACCTCTCTACTGAAACCGCAGCAAAAAGTCGTCTCCCCTCTGGCAATATCCATTTTCGTGAGCAAAAAGGTGATTTTCAGCGCCTGCGAACCATGATGAATAGCCTATTGATCGTGATGTTTTTCGCCCTGCCGTTTATCTCTATTGATGGCCGCCAAGCAATACTGTTAGATATCAGCCAACAACAGTTTTTTTTCTTTGGTATCACGCTCTGGCCACAGGACTTTACCTTGCTGGCATGGATTTTTATCGCCGCCGCCTTCGGTCTGTTTTTCATTACCGTATTTTGGGGCCGTGTTTGGTGCGGTTACCTTTGCCCACAAACGGCGTGGACCTTTATCTATGTGTGGATAGAAACGCGCATCGAAGGCAGCAGTAATAAACGTAAGCAGCTCGACAAAGCCCCTTGGACTAGCAGTAAAATCGGTAAAAGAAGTGCAAAGCACTTACTTTGGGGTCTAACAGCTCTGCTCACTGGCTGTGGTTTTATCGGTTATTTTATTCCCGCCCGCGAACTTTATGTGGACATCTTGACGGGTAATGCCAGCTTCTGGGTGACAAGCTGGGTGTGGTTTTTCGCCATTTGTACTTATCTCAATGCGGGCTGGATGCGCGAGCAAATGTGCTTACATTGCTGCCCCTATTCACGTTTCCAAGCTGTGATGTTCGATGCCAACACTAAAACCGTGACCTATGATGCACAGCGCGGTGAAGCCCGTGGCCCTCGCAAACGTAAACAAGAGAACAATCAAGATGACCATACTTTAGGTGACTGTGTTGACTGTAATTTATGTGTCGAAGTGTGCCCAACAGGGATAGATATTCGTAACGGTTTGCAATATGAGTGCATTAACTGCGGCGCCTGTGTCGATGCCTGTAATGAGACTATGTTGAAGTTCGATTACAAGCAGAATCTTATCGGCTATATGAGTGAAAATGATCTTAAGGGAGTGAATTACTCCTATTGGCGCTCGCCGCGTTTCTTAGGCTACGGTGCAGCGGTCATTATCATGTTTATCGTCATAGGGTTAGACTTAAATAGCCGCAGCGAGATCCAGCTTAACGTGATCCGTGATCGTCAAAGCTTGTACCGTGAAACCTCGGATAATAAAGTTGAAAATACCTATCAGCTGAAGATCCGCAACAAGACACAAGATACTAAGCAATATCAACTCGCCGTCGACAGTGAAATGCCCTTTAGCTTGATTGCCGATCCTATTATTACCTTGGCAGCGGGTGAACAAGTCGACTATCCCGTCACTGTATTAGCCGATAAGGATGCTATCCCCTCGGGGCGCAAAATGATCCAATTCTCGGTGACGGATGTTAAACAGCCAACACAACAAGTAAGCCAAGAAACCGGATTCTTCAGTCCTTAGCACTAAGCTTTTAGCGCTTAATATGAGTTACCGTAACATTGGTCATCATCAGATTAACTACCCAACCGGCGCTTGAGGAATCAACTCAAGCGCTGGTTAAAGGCAGGAATTCATCCCCAAAGACAACAAGATCTTTAACGTCTCATACATCGGAATAAAACCTTAAACACCTACAAAGCTGAAAATTCCCCCGTTAAACGGCGCATAGACAAAGTAAATTGAGCACATTCAATCTCAATCCTTAGAAACATAACGGTTACAAATTTTAAATTGTCTTTCCTTCAACTCTTATTTAGGTTTTGTGGTTCATTAGATAACTAAGATTCTAAGATAACTAAGCTATCGTTAAGCACTCAGCTTTAGAGTAAAAATACTATTTGTTACATAAAGATACCGTTATTGGTATAAAGATGTTTTTCGCGATAAGCATTGACCTCTAGTGCTAACACCCTCTAATCTAAACACCTGTTTAACTCCAAAATAATAACAACTAATAAACATCATCTTTGAGGTAGTTCAGCATGGCATACGATCAAGACTCTCAACTCAAACTAAACTACTCATCACTGGTCGATCTGATCGAGAAAACCAGCCTGCGTTACGGTGATAAACCCGCCTATGCCTGTCTCGGTAAAACCAGCAGTTTTAACGAGATAGAACGCGATTCTCGTTACTTTGCCGCCTATTTACAAAATAAGACCACACTCAAACCGGGCGATCGCATCGCCATTCAGTTGCCTAATATCACTCAATTTGTCATCGCTGCCTACGGCGCAATCAGGGCTGGGCTTATCTTAGTTAACACTAATCCCCTATATACCGAACGTGAGCTCATCCATCAGTTCAATGATTCTGGTGCCAAAGCGATCGTGGTGTTATCCGATCTATTACCGACCTTAGCCAAAGTCATCGACAGCACCAAAATAGAATACGTCATTTCAACCCACCCTTTAGATTTGATCGATCCGCACGTACAGCCTAAGACAGGCCTGAAGAATGTGGAGTTTTGCCAAATTTTAAAACAAGGCGCAGAACTCCCCTTTAGCCGATTTATCTCAAATCTCGACGACCTCTCGGCGTTGCAATATACGGGCGGCACCACTGGATTATCTAAAGGTGCCATGTTGACCCACGGCAATATGCTCGCTAATGCGGCGCAGGTAAAATCCCGCATCGCGAGCGTGATCACCGAAGGGGAAGATATCTTCGTTGCACCGCTACCGATTTACCATATTTATGCGTTTATGGTGAACTTAGTGCTGTATTTCGAGTGTGGCGGCTGCTCGGTATTAATTCCAAATCCACGGGATATTAGCGGCTTAATTAAGACACTCGCCAAATATCCCTTCACTGGATTTGCGGGACTCAATACTCTGTTTGTCGCCCTATGCCATCAACCCGAGTTTAAAGCACTCGACTTTAGCCATTTAAAAATCACTATCTCGGGCGGCACAGCACTAACGGCCGCGGCGGCCAACATTTGGCAACAGACGACAGGCAACATGATCAGTGAAGGTTATGGGCTATCTGAAACTTCGCCGGTGATTTCACTCAATGCACCCGGTTATCAAAAACTAGGCACTATTGGTAAACCTGTGATTGGCACTGAGGTTAAACTCTTAGATGAAAACGACATTGAAGTGCCCTTAGGTACGGCCGGAGAATTAGCCGCACGCGGCCCACAAGTCATGCGGGGATATTGGAATAATCCGCAGGAAACCGCCAATGCTATGACTCAAGATGGCTTCTTCAAAACTGGGGATATTGCCATAGCAACAGCGGAAGGTTTCCACCAAATAGTTGATCGTAAAAAAGATATGATCATAGTCTCAGGTTTTAATGTCTATCCCAACGAAGTGGAAAACGTCCTAGCGAGCCACCCTAATGTGATCGAATGCGCCGTGGTGGGAGTAAAAGATGAACACTCAGGCGAAGCGGTTAAAGCCTTTATCGTGCTTAAGGATGATAGCCAAGATCATCAACAGGCTAAAGAGGCCATTCTAACCTATTGCCGCGAGCAGTTAACCGCCTATAAATTGCCAAAAGTCATTGAATTTATGGCGCAATTACCTAAAAGTACCGTAGGCAAAATTCTGCGCCGCGAGCTAAAAGATAAAGCTTAGAGACCGCACTTAAAGTGCCGTACTTAAAGACAAAGCTGAGTAACAGAGCTTAGCAACAAAAGCACAATAAAAGACCCAGTGACCGAGCTTAAGTGTTTAAGCTAGCAACTGGGTTTTATTTTACCTAAATGGTCTCATTCAAGGCGCTGGCATTGGCCTCTTCGGTTAACAATTGCAGACTGGCAAATTCACGATATAACGCATTGGATTGCATCAACTCTTGGTGGCGACCGCAGGCAACAATCTCACCCTTATCAAACACAAAAATCCTATCGGCATTGATTACTGTCGATAGACGGTGAGCAATAATCAAAGTCGTTTTACCCGCCATCAATACATCCAGCGCTTGCTTCACTTTCTGCTCGCTCACCGCATCTAAGGCACTGGTCGCTTCATCGAGTAGCAATATCGGTCTGTCGGCTAAAATCGCCCGCGCAATGGCAATACGTTGTTTTTGTCCACCAGAAAGCCGCACGCCACGCTCGCCTAAATAGGTTTGATAACCTTCAGTAAACTCGCTAATAAACTCGTGGGCACGTGCTGCAATACAGGCATCTATCACTTCTTGTTCGGTGGCATCGACTCGACCATAACGCACGTTTTCAAGTACGCTAGTCGCAAAAATCACCGAGTCCTGCGGCACTAGAGCAAACTGCGACCGCAACTCCTGTGGCAGAAGATTGGCAATATCAATACCTTCCAGTCGAATACTGCCAGCGCTAGGCACATAAAAGCGTTGCAACAACTGGAACAAGGTACTTTTACCTGCGCCACTTGGCCCCACTAAGGCGACCCGCTCACCCGCAGCAATGCTCATATTGAGCTGTTTTAGCACTAAGGCATCATGCTCTGGATAGGCAAAATTGAGCCCTTCAATCATTAACTCGCCACTGACCTTGGCGGGCAAACTCACAGGATGAGTTGCAACGGGAATATCCACTTGTGTTTCAGCCAGTTCGATTAAACGTTCGGCGGCGCCAGAAGCCCGCTGAATTTCGCCTATCACTTCGCTAATGGTCGCTACTGCGCCCGCGACCATAACAGCATAAAACATAAAGGCAGATAACTCACCGCCGGTCATCTTAGCCGCCATCACATCGTGGGCACCGACCCAAGTCACCATAGCGATGGCGGCGATACTTAAAAACATCACAGTCGAGATCAGCAAGGCACGATAACGGATACGGCCACTTGCCGCAGACATCACATCTTCGACGCGGCGATTGAACAAGCTACGGTCTTGATCTTCATGCCCATAGGCTTGTACCGTATGAATTTCATGAAGTGTTTCATCAACATAAGCGCCGAGATCCGCAACCCTATCTTGGCTTTCCCGTGCTAACACACGTACTTTGCGACCAAAAAAGATCACCGGCCCTAACACTAAGGGCACCGCCAACAACACCAGCAATGTCATCTTAACGCTAGTGATACCCATCATGACTAAACCACCAAGCACAGTTACGCTAGAGCGCAGCGCCATGGAAAGACTCGAACCCACCACAGTTTGTAGCAAAGTAGAATCGGCGGTAAAACGGGAGATCACTTCACCGGTGCGCACCTTAGCGTAAAAGGCGGGAGAAAGTTTAAGCAGTTGATTGTAAACAGTGAGACGAATATCGGCGCTGACCCGCTCACCAAGCCAAGTCATCAAATAGAAGCGGCAAAACACCGCTGTGCCACTGACGGCGGTAATTCCGAGCACTAACAGTATGATTTCATTCAGCCGCTGCGCATTGTCCCTTACAAAGCCTTCATCGACCATCAAGCGCACACCTTGGCCCAATGATAACCAAGCGAGCGACCCTATAATCAAGCAGATAATCGCCGCGACAACTTTCAGTTTGTAGGGTTTAAGAAAACCCATAATCCAAGGCAATACCGATCTTTGCTGCGCCGAGGTCCATTTAGCCTTTGATGCATCAGCGCTTGTTGTAGGCATGACTGGAATTAACTTTTCGGGCAATGGCTCAGCCCCCGCTTTAATGGGTTCAGATGATTTGGCTAGTTCGGCTGTCGGCTCGGTCACGGGTGGCATCCTTGAGGTAGGTAAGGCAATTCAAATATAACATCAGCATGAATGGGATCATCTGCAGCCGTTAACCGCGCAGCATTACTTAAAGCATATAAGTGAGATGCTACCTCTTGCAGTGGAATTCAAGGGCTGTGTGGTTTTACTCAAAAGAAAAGCATAAAACAAACCCGCAGCGAGTGCGGGTTTGTTTTATTACAATAGCTTGACGCGGCTTAAGCGACTTGCTTGTTTTCCGGCGTTTTTGGCGTGCCGTGGTGGCCATCGCGCTTCCAATCCACATCTAACAACTCTGCGCCGCTCAGGCTAAATGCTTGGCCAAAACCTTTGACGTAAAGACCCTGATGGGGCGCGAGCTTATATAAGTTAAAATCGGTTAACGCCGCAAGGTTATCGGACATTTCGCCAAAACGTGCCGATAACACACCAACACCTTTGCTGAAGGCGGGCGTATCGCGGGGCACTGCCTCGGCAATCGCATCGAAGGTTAAACGCTTGCGGGCAAAAACCGATTTGGCCGCAGTTTCGTCTTCAACTAACATCACAGAGATCTTAGATGAGTGCTTTAAATTATGACCGTGACGGGCTAAGTCACTCACCAAAATATAAAAACCATCATCAGCCAGAGCAAAGGGCGCATAGCTCGCATTCGGCTGGCCATCTGTGCCAATGGTGGCCAGTTGCAAGGTCTCGCGCTGCTGTTTAAAGGCTTCGATTTCGGGTAAGAGTTTGTCTCTTAAACGTTGTTCTTGTTCGGTAATTTCAGGTTTCATTTACTGTTTTCCTTAATACTTTTGTTAATGCTCAATTCAGAGGTGTGATTGCACCGAGGCAAAGGCAGTCGCGAGCGCTTTAAATTGGCGAACTTGCTCAGGAAACAGTGCTCTTTGTTTATCACGGCCTAAATACACTTTGAACACTACCTCACCTTCACTGCCGAAAAAGTTAATCGAATGGCTCTCGCTGCCTCTAAAAGGTCTGCTGATCAAGGCGATACCACTCATGTCATCTAATTTGAGATGACCATGCAAACCGTCCCCCTTGCTGTAGAGGTTGTAATAACCGTGGGCGTATTTTCCCTCGGGGAAATCCCCTTTAAATTCAAATACGCTGCCAGATAACATCACAATAGTGGTTAACTTTCCCCATTTGGGTAAGGCTTGCAGTAAGGTATCGAGCTGAGTTAACGGAACAAACACCACTTGTTCGGGCGGCAGCGCTGCAACCACTTCAAGCTCGGCAATGCCTAATTCACTGGCGAGCTGTGCTGGCATTAAATCAGCTTGTTGTTCAAATCGTTGTCGCAATTGCGCCTGTAGCTCACTTAGCTGACGTTGCTCAGAGCTTAAATCTGGCGCGACATCGAGCTCGGTATCGAGTGTCATCTTCATTTTACTGTCTCCAGCGGTAGTGACTATTGAGTGGCTTAGAACATATATCGCGCCGATAACTTCATATTACGACCCGGTTGATACAAGGTTTGCCACGCTTGTTGATACTTCTCATCACCGATATTTTCGATTGCGAAATCCACTCTCACACCCGCCATCGCGCCCATAGTCGGCTCCCACGCAACATACACATCCCATAGGGTGTAATCGTCGTATTTCGCCACTTTAAAGCCGTCAGGCGTATTCGACTGAGTCGCCACATAAGTGACGCGAGTGCCGAGTTTCATGTCACCTTCCATAATGCCTTGGGATAAATCGACATTGAACTTATTGGCGGGTATACCTTCTATATCATCGCCCGTTTGACGATCTTCGCCATGGGTTTGGCCGTAATTCATCGCTAAGCGAGTTTGGCCAATACGGTAACGACCGCTAATTTCAAAACCTGTTAAACGTGCATCTTCAACGTTATTCCATGAGGTCGTTTGCTCGAATCCAGGAATGCCACGCCAAGGATTAGATACTTGCTGCACGATAAAATCGTCCACATCGTTACGGAAAACGTTAAACGTTAGCGCCAGTTCATCATCACCCGCTAACTCACTGAAACGTAAGTCCGCTTTAATTTCTTTATTGCGCGCAGTCTCTGCTTTTAGATCCGAATTCACCGCGAAGGTGTTACATAAACCTTGGGGTAAAAATCCGGGGATTGGCGGGATGCAATAGTGGGTGCCGCTGGAGAACATTTCCTCTACCGTAGGTGCGCGGAAGGCTTGATCGTAACGGGCACTTAAGGTCAACCAAGGCTGAGTCTGCCACACCAAGCCAAGCGATGGTGATAACTCATTGTCATCTGAGGATAAGTTGAGATTATGGCTGTCATTTTTAAAGCTGTCATAACGCAGACCCGCATCAAGATTTAACGTCTTAGTCAGCTCGATATCCGCACGCGTAAAAGCGCCCCATACTGTGGTTTCGCCATCGATATTCTCTGGACGCTGGCCCACTTGGCCCGAATCATCACGCGTCGTTTCTATGGTATCGCGAAAACCATCGACCCCGTAGGTCAACAGAGTATTGCCTAAACGCGAACTGTTATTAAGGTTAATCCCCACAGTGCGGAACTCAGTACTGTCTTGCTGACCTTTCGTAATACGGTCTTCATCGTAGTCGGTACTGTTCCAATACACTTGCATCTTAGTATCCAGATACGGGTTATTAGCAGGATTGAGACTGTAGTTTAGGGTGAGGTTTTGATCGTCAGTCTTGCGGCGCACCAAAGGCACTGAACTACTCACAGCAGCAGAAGGATTGCTCGGTACTAATTCATTGTTTTTGCTAGCTCTTGCAGATAACTCTAACCGTGATGCCTCGTCGGCTTGCCAACCGAATTTAGCTAAACCACTGCTGCCTTGGGATGCACTGTTGTTTAGAGTTTCGTCATTACCGGTTTTTATATTGTTTGAATCGTAATAGGAACCATTGAGTAACCAATCGATGCTGTCTTGTTGACCATAAATAGCGCCACTGGTTTTAGTGCGGGAGCCATTGGTCTCATAACCTTGTTTGAAATAGCCACCAAAGGTCTCGTCTGGTGCTAAAAAATCTTGTGCCGACTTAGTATTCTGCGCTACGACGCCACCGAGGGCACCACTGCCCCACAAGCTACTGGCAGGGCCGCGCAGCACTTCGATGGATTTGAGCAACTCTGGGTCCATAAAGTAGGTACCTCTGTGACCAGAGCTGGTATTTTGTCTTGCGCCGTCAATTGTTTGCAACACACGATCGCCACTTAAACCACGGATTTCAACCCCTTGAGATGAAGCTCTTGGGCCATTGGTCAACGTAATATTCGCCTCATTTTTAAGGGCATTGGCAACTGATGATGCTTGGGCGACCGTAAGTTGCTCTTCATCCACCACTGCCACGCTACGGCTGGTTTCGGAGGCTTTTTCACTGATGCGTGTTGCACTCACCAATACTTCATCAAATTCAGTCGTGACCAGTTTTTTATTCGCATCCTGTTGAACAACGGGCTTAACACTTTCCTCTGCCGCTAACGTAAAACTTAGGGCCGTACCACTCAGTGCTATCGCCATGGCGATCACTAACGGCTTTTTTTTCATCTCTTCATCCTCAAGTGATATTCAGCTGTTTCCGTACAATTTATTACTGAGCCTAGACTCTCTTTCCAGACGCCAATCCTTTCGAGATTGAGTCTGTTCTAGATTTGGCCCTTTCGAGATTGAGCCTCTTCCAGATCGAGCCCAAGGCAATCAGTACCCATAAAGTAGGATAAATTGTCGGTTTAGCTGCTTTTTTAAGCGCTCATTCGAGCTATTGCAGGCACTCTACCTGAGATAATAAAATAGATCAAATGCAAATCATTATCATTTGTGATCTTGTTTATATTGAGATATCTTAATTAGGAAAATGGCTTTCATTGGAAAAAAGAGGTTGCTGTGACACCAAAACGATATCTTGCCTTTGGCACGTTAACGGTTGCCATCCAGACGGGTGTTATCGCCTCCCAACCCGCTATGACTATGCAGCCAAGCTCCCAAACATCGAGCGTAAATCAAACATCACTCACTCCCAGCGCGAATACTGTCACCCTTAATTTTTCTACCGCAACTAGCGCTACAAGCAACACGAGTGCAGAGCCCATCAAGCAAACAGACACCAAAGTAGCCACTATGAGCAGTACAGTGCAAAAAAACAGTGCTGTGCAAAAAGTATCAACAGCAGAATCTGTCGATAAGGCGGTTATCCCGAAAACTAAAGCTGATCAACGAATTGACAGCCAACTCGCAAAAAAATCTTCAGCAACAAAACCCACTGCTAACAATCATCCGAATACGGACCCTTTAGCTACAAACGCTTTAGAACCAAGTGCTTTAAATTCAAGTGCTTTAAACCCAAGTGCTTTAGCACATAAGCGACTCGAACAAGTTGAACAACAAACAGAACCCAAAACTGCACAAATGGATTTAATCGCTAACGCAGCCGAAGTTGATGCAAAAGCGACCCCAAATGTAGCCAGTGTAACAACTGACAGTGCACAAACTAACATAGTGGAATTAGCAAAACCGCTGTTCGCTGCAGCACCACCGCAACCGACTTATCCAAAGATAGCGCGTAAAAAAGGGCTAGAAGGCACTGCAACCATAGAAGTGATGTTTAACGAACTTGGTGAGCAACTTGCACTGACGTTAGTAAAAAGCTCAGGGTTCAGTCTGTTAGATCAAGCCGCGTTAGATGCAGTTGAAAACTGGCAATTTGCGGCGCCAGCGCAAAGGCTAGCGAGTCATTATAAAGTCAGAGTGCCTATTCGCTTCGCGCTCAACTAACAGGCCCAATGTTGCCACTGAAAAGTTAGCTCGTGGAGAATTAGCTCGTGGAGTGTTAGCCACCGCACAACTAGCGTGATTTTTGTTTTACTAACTTACATATAAAACTTATTTTTCAATCGATTGGAGAGGCTTAATGCCCGTAACTGATTTTTCAACCCTACAGACTCAACTCGGCGTGCTCACTTGGCCCTTGTTGTTATGTGCTTTTTTAGCTTTGATGATCTGCCTTGAACGTAGCGCCTTGTTTTTGCATCAAACTCTGCTGTCAATCTGGCCCCAAAAACAGGCCTGGGTAAAAGCATTGCGTCAATCAAGCTCAGCGGCGACCACTGAAAACGTCAGCGCGCTGCTAGCGCAAACCAGCGCACAGCAAGATTTACTCGCCCGTGGCGCGACCTTGTTACTCAAACAAGTCCACCAGCCAAAAGTGCTAAGGGAAGAATTACTCAGTCTGTGGCTCAATAAGCAACAACGCGACTTGCAAGCCGGACTCAAGGTTTTACAAGTGATTGGCATCATTAGTCCACTACTCGGTTTGCTCGGCACAGTATTGGGACTCATCGAAATGTTTGCCCAACTCGGGCAATCACAAGGCCCCGTCACTCCAGCACAACTCAGTGCTGGACTGGGCCTTGCGATGAACACCACAGCTGCCGGACTCATGATCGCCGTGCCCGCCATTACCGCCGCCCATCTTTTTGGGATCTGGGCTCAAGGCCAATGCCTGCGCGCTGGGCATGTGCTCAATCAACTCAATCTCTGGTTAGCGGGTATCGAAGATATTTCAATTGATGCCAATCATTACCAAGCATTCACCCGAGTCAGTAAAACCAGCGTCGAGCAAAAATTGGCATCCAAGCCCCATTCTCAAATTGAGCCACAGACATGATAAGTGCAGATAAATCATTCTTATCGCAGGCTGGCATTGCTTCGCCTGAGCAACTTCCGAGCCTAGATTTAACCGCGTTAATCGACATTATTTTTATCGTGCTGGTGTTTTTACTACTGACGGCAAATAGCCAATTATTGAGTTTGCCGGTAGATGTGCCACAAAGCCCAAGCTCAGCTATCACGGCAATCGACAACAAACAAACAATTGCCATCAATATCATGGCAACAGCGCCTTATTGGGCTATTGATGGCAAAGAGTTTGATGACTTAGCCACTTTTACCACTGAATTTACTGCACATTTTCAGACTATGCCGAAGGCGACGGTTGTCATTGCCGCCGACAAAGCCGCGCCAGTGGAACCTTTGATGCAACTGCTTGCACTGTTGCAGACGCAGTCCATCAGTCAGACACAAATTTTGATGGAGCATTAGCGTATCCGAACCCGCCATTTAAATGAGAAAGCAAAAGTCTGATATCAAAAAACGGCATCTAAGCCTGTCGCGAACAAGTTGTATTAGGAGTTTAACCATGTTGTTTCAAGCAACTAAAATACCAGTAAAAAAAGGTTCCATTGCTCAACGTTATCAACATAGACGCACATATAACGCATTGAAAAAATTTATTTTTTTCACGTCAGCACTTACGACCTTACTATCCTCAAGCGTTTTTAGCGCTGAACTGAGTGCCGAGCCAGAGATAAGACTCGTGAGTGCGGGTACAGGAGTCACAGAGCTCGTGCTCGCCCTCGACGCAGGCAATGAGCTAGTTGCCATCGACTCCACCAGCTATGTGCCTGAAAGTTTGAGCCATGTGGCTAAGCTTGGTTATCACAGAATGCTCTCCGCCGAAGGCATTATTGCCCTCTCCCCTACGCTGGTTGTCGGTTCAGATGTGATGGGACCTGAAACCACACTAAAGGTATTAAAACAGGCGAATATCCAAGTCGTGCAATTACCCGCAACAAATGATGAACCACAACTGATGAACAATGTGGATACCTTAGGTCACTTACTCAATCGCCAAGAACATGCGGTTAAATTAAAACAAGATTTACATCAACAACTGCAAAGCTTAGCGGGTAAAAAACAACAAGTGCGCGATGCGGGCTCTCAGCCAAAAATTCTCTTCATGCTGTTACAAGAAGGCCGCGGTGCACGGGTTGGCGGTAAAGGCACAGCCGCTGATACTATTATCGAGCTGTCTGGGGCACAAAATATCGCCGAGTTTGATGGCTACAAAAGCATGTCTCAAGAAGGGATTCTGTCCTTGCAGCCCGACATTATTTTGCTGTCAAAGCGTAGCGATAAACCCACAGATCAAACTAATGCACAAATTGCCCAAGAACTGTTGAAAGAGATGCCACTACTCGCCCATACCCCAGCAGGTGAAAACGGCCATATTCAAACACTAGCACCGCAAGCCCTTCTCGGTGGTTTAGGCATCAGTGCCATAAGCGCCGCGGATACGCTCGCTAGCACATTGCTCAAGCAAAACCATTAACAAACGCAGCGATGAGTGCAGTTAGCACTAATTAACCCCAGATAAAAATAGAAAGGATATTTGAGATGTTCCTCAACCGCTGGCTCTGGCCGAGTCTAGTCACACTGTTAGCCCTAAGCGGCTTACTCTCGGTCAGCACTGGCCCCGTTAGCATCAGCTTTATCGACGCCCTAAATGCAGTGTTCAATTGGGCTACCCAGCAAAATATCGGCAATATTGCGCCCCACGAGCAACTGGTAATCAACAATGTGCGCTTACCACGGACATTACTGGCGTTAGCAGTAGGCGCTACGCTCGCACAGTGCGGCGCGGTAATGCAGGGGCTTTTTCGCAATCCCTTAGCGGATCCCGGTATTATCGGAGTGTCATCCGGCGCAGCACTTGGCGCAGCCATCTGTATCGTGCTGCTACCCAACACAAATCCGTTGATGATCCCCATCAGTGCGTTTGCATCGGGATTAGTGACCACCCTTATCGTCTACCGACTCGCCAGCAGCCCAACAGGTACATCGGTCGTATTATTACTTTTGTCGGGTGTTGCCATAGCTGCGCTGGCAGGCGCAGGAATAGGTGTTCTCACATATCTTGCCAACGACATGGCGCTACGTGACTTAACCCTATGGCAAATGGGATCGATTGCAGGTGCGCAGTGGCTATATGTCAGTCTGTGTCTTGTGACCTTAGCACTACTGAGTTGGCGATTTCACCAAGATGCGGCGGCACTCAATGCCTTGCTGCTTGGCGAATCCGAAGCACGCCACTTAGGGATAGATGTCGATAGGCTCAAACTTAGGCTTATTTTGCTTTGCGCCTTAGGGGTTGGCGTAAGTGTAGCTGCAACAGGAATTATCGGCTTTATCGGCCTCGTCGTGCCGCATTTAGTGCGCATGATGTTAGGGCCAGATCATCGCCAACTGCTGCCCATCAGCGCACTTTTAGGTGCAGCCCTATTGGCATTGGCCGATATCGGCGCGCGCGCTTTTTTACCGCCTGCCGAGTTACCCGTTGGACTCGTCACCGCGCTCATCGGTGCGCCTTTCTTCATCTTTTTACTACTGCAACAACGCAGTAAGCTAATCTAAGCGAGTTTTTATGGCTGCAACATCCTTTGTAAATCAACCATCACAATCGGCAACTTATTCAGCCAAGGCGCAATTTGATCGCACCGAGCTCAGCATTTGTCAGCTCGATGTCAGCATCGGCCCAAAAACCGTGCTCAGTGATATTAATGTACAGTTTCAATCGGGTGCAGTAACCGCCCTACTCGGCCCAAATGGTGCGGGTAAATCCACCCTGCTTAAAGCCCTTTGCCAAGAAATTAGCACACCAAGGCAAAGTATACGGTTAGGCCATAGCCAGCTGGCGGATTGGCCTAGGAGCGAGTTGGCAAAATCCTTAGCTGTACTGCCGCAACACGCCAGCCTCACCTTTCCCTTCACTGTGTCAGAAGTCGTAGCAATGGGTTTATATCCCTTAACCATCAGTAAGATAGAAGGTGATACGTTAGTTGCCGAGCAACTGGCGCAAGTGGGCTTAACCCATCTGGCTAAGCGCAGCTATCCAACCCTCTCAGGCGGCGAGAAACAGCGAGTCCAACTCGCCAGAGTCTTGACTCAACTCAGGCAATCGCCGTTTCCGCCCGTACTATTACTGGATGAACCAACATCGGCGTTGGATCTTGCCCAGCAGCACAGAGTACTTGAGTTAGCCCAAAACTTAGCTCACCAACAAGGCTACACTGTAATAGTGGTACTGCATGACTTAAACCAAGCCGCGCGCTATAGCGATCAATTAATTGTGTTAAAACAAGGGCGAATCGTCAGTGAAGGCACGCCATCCGATGCTCTGTCGGTTGATACCATTAGGGAAGTATGGGACTACGAGCCAGTATATATCCCCGCCCCACAGGGTGGACATCCACTGATTTTTTAATGGAAAGAAGATATTCATCTTACATTTTTGAGGTCTAATGTGGGTATAATCGCTGCGTTTACACTTTAGCTATCACCTTTTAGCCACAGCCGCATTAATTTAGGCAGAGCCCAGATGAAACCCACTATCTCGACAGAAACTCAACAAGAAGCACTGGTCGCAGCCAAAGCCACCCAAAAGCCGGGCCAAACCAAAGAGCAAACTAAACTCATTGCCCAAGGGATAGAAAAAGGCATAGCTGAATATAAAAAGCTGCAAAAAGCCAAAGCTCGCGAACGGGATAAAGCACGTAAACAACAGTTGAGAGCAAAATCTCGCACAGTTAATGACACTGATGAACTAGAGGATTCAGACGCATTATTCGAATCTCAACGTCAGTTCACCACCGCGACTTGGATTGCCATAACGCTTTTACTATTAAGTTGGGTAGGGTTTGCCGCATATATCTTTGCAGATTAAAGGCTATGATTTATATATAAAAATTAAAAAATCCATATATCACTTGTTAGGCAATATCCTCTAATACCTTACACACATCATTAATTGAAAAAATATTACCGTTAAGGCTTGCTCGGTCTTTTGATATATTCAGAATGAGCCTAAATACATTGTTCGCATCAGGATAACGGGCAAGCTTTAAAATGATGTCATCACCACTTTCTTCTGCAGACCGAAAATCCCAGCCCTTCCCTGATAAATCAAAAAGCACTTCCGCCGTTTCAGTATTGATTAACACTGGCGCATAAACCCAATGCGACATTCGCATCTCACTGGGGTTGATATCCAGTGTTAACTTACCATTTTGAAAAAACAACTTAGTGTCCATAAACAGTCCCTGAGTAACAAGTATCACAAGCGATAGGCCGATAGCTTGTATATTGAACCCCATATCCATTTATTGTCCATACCACATCACTTCTAACACGAACCGTTTACGCTCATTACATCAGGCAAAACCGTTAAACGCTTAAGCGAAAAAAAGACAAAAAAAAGCCTGCTCAATGAGCAGGCAAAGACATATTTCAAGCGTCCCTTTCGGGGAAGTACATTACCGCGCTAGCGGGAAAAACCTGGCATATTCATGCAAAAACATCAATATGCTACTTGAGTCTAAACACGCCAAAAAAGGCGATACAAAGGTTGATGGATGATGGAAACTTAAACTTTAAGGAGGGTTAGGCCTTAAAGCTCATGGCGAATAAACCGCCACGCAAAACATCAGTGTTAAACCAAGTGTTTTGCCAATAAATATGGTTGTTGCCTGTATAAGACATAGTCAATACTCCTAAATTAGTTGTGATTAAGTACTCTAGTGAAGCTTGGCTCGGTTCCTTGGAACTAGAGATTCTCATATCCGTTGAGACGACTTGTCACTCAGGTCCTTGGAGAAAAATATCCATCCTGGATAGACTAGAGAGGAAAGGCATAGTGCCTAATCCACGAAAGCAATTATATGGATTTGTAGTTTTATTACAACCTTTATTTGTGTTTTTTTTGATTAAGGCTTTTTAATGTAATTAAATTACACATTTATAGTGAGGTTAATGGCGACCTGCTTCACAGAAAAACAGAAATAACCCTGTAAATATCTAATAAATAAGATATTACAGAATTATTTCTTTTTGTTACTAGGGCGTGTTGACGTTTCGAGATTAAATTTTGTTCGCTCTGGCAAGCTCGTGATCGCGAAACGAGGAGTGACGTGTAGTTATTCTACTCAAATGACGAGTGACAAAGAGCAAGAGCTTGCCAGACGAACCCTTCGGGCAGCGTTTGGCTGGCATTTCTGCTGCGTTATCGCCCGTTTATGTAGAATAACTACACCGCACGGGCTTTACCTTGCATAAAAGCCAGCCAACTCGCTGCAAAAATAACCCTGAAACGTCAACACGCCCTACCCGTTAGCGATTGATCAGATATTGATACAAGCCCACCAGCGGACTCGCTGTAGGTTTGCCGTAGAGCGGATCACCTTCTGTTGCACTGCCTGCAATATCTAAGTGTGTGTAAGCCAAGGGAATAGGGGCTGTTACACCATGGTCAAATAGCCCCGACGCTTTCAGTAAAAATGCCGCGGGATACTGATGTCCACGGGCGGTAATCGATGATGGCGCATTATTGGAAGATAATATTTCAGCAGCGCCTGACACATCGCGGATCTTAGCGAAGTCTTCAGGGCGTAATGTAGACACTTCAAAGGGTTCACCCCATTGAGTCGCTTGCTGCTGTAAAGTGACAGCGCATTGCTGTGAACTCGCCACAGAGTTTTCCACCGCCGCGGGATAGCTGCCATAACAACGCACGACATGACCTGTGAGTGTTGCTACCGAAAACATCTCAGGCTTCACCGCCGACACGGCTTTGATGCGTAAATGGCTCAGTAAATCCGCCAGTACTAAGCGCCCTTCGGCATCCGTATTACCAATTCGTACCCGCACACCCGCATGGCTCGTAATAATTTCATCGGTCACGAAGGCTTCGCTGCCTATGCTGTTACGCACTAAACCTAACTCGGCAATCACTCGAATACCTTTAGGCTTGAGCATTGACAGAGTTTTAAATAAACCCGCCACGGCAGAAGCGCCGCCTTTATCACGACTCATACCCGCCATAGCGCCGCCGACTTTCAGATCGGCGCCGCCGGTATCGTAAATCACGCCCTTACCCGCAAACAGGAAAGTGCGAGTCACTTGACCCTCTGGCAGATACTCTAGTTTCACCACGCGAGGCTGATGACGACCGACGGCAAAAGAAGAACGCGCCACAGCACTGAGCAGCGGATAATCACGCTCTAAAATATCTCTGTCTTCCACCACGGCGGTTTTGATCACGCTGCCCGCAAAGGATTGCAAACAATAGTCCGCAAAGGCTTTAGCCGACATGCGCTCAGGTTCAGTACCACACAAATCCCGCGCTAATACGCGGCCCGCTTCTAAGGCATTGAGCAAATTGCTGTTATGGGTTGATGAAGATAATAACCCTATGGCCTCAAATGCAGGCGTTAAGCCAGTCGCTTCACGCAGCTCTAAGGTTTGCCACAGTTCTTGACCGCAGGCTAATGCTGCGACTTCAGAGGCAAAACTAAAACGTGAGTCCTTCGATGGCACTACATATAACAACGGACGTTTTGCGCCTGCGTCTTTTGCAATGGCAATCGCCGCCCTTGCAGCATTGGCATAGACTCGCACGTCAACATACTCGTCATTCACTTGGGTGACAGGGGCAATGATCAAACGCCCTCCCGCAAGCCCTGGGGCAAACAGTAATGTCGGGCTCTTACCCACGCGCTTATCCACGTGGGCACCGTGCTGAGCCAATAAACCTATCTCATCAAAACCGATAGAATCCAGATCGGGCGTCACCACCACAACCGCATCCCAGCCTTCACCATCAAAAATGGCATTTTCTGCTTTTACATCAACGAAGTTAACTTGAAACATGACCCATCCTTTTTCATTATTGTGCCTGCATTATTCCCGCTCTATCGCTTAATTACCAATCTAAAAGTGCTACCGACACTCCCAGAAAAAATCGAATTGGAAACTTTGGCTGCCAGCTCACCAAAAGCCTGTGATGCTGAGATTATTTGGCTGCACAGAATGTGGTAGAATGGCCGCAAATTTGCCCTATACCCACAAGACCTTATGAGGGACACTCAAGTGACAGCCTTAAGTCAGTTATACCCGCAGCCATTATGGCAATGGTTCGAACAAATTTGCGCGATTCCCCATCCATCTAAACATGAGCAAGCCTTAAGCCAGCACATTCAAGCGTGGGCTAAAAGCAAACAACTTGCCGTCGTTGAGGATGCCGTTGGCAACGTGATCATCCGTAAACCTGCGACGCCGGGTATGGAAGATCGTAAAATCGTGGTTATTCAAGCCCATATCGATATGGTGCCACAAAAAAATGCCGATAAAGTGCATGATTTTACTAAAGATCCTATCGAAGCTTATGTCGATGGCGATTGGGTTAAAGCCAAGGGTACAACCTTAGGTTCAGATAACGGTATTGGCATGGCATCGGCTTTAGCCATTTTAGGCTCTGATGATATCAAGCACGGCCCATTAGAAGTGCTGCTGACGATAGATGAAGAAGCGGGCATGACAGGCGCCTTCGGTTTACAGGCTGGCATGTTAGACGCAGACATTCTGATCAATACCGACTCAGAGCAAGAAGGTGAAATCTACATGGGCTGCGCCGGTGGTGTCGATGCTCAAATCACCCTGCCTATGGTGTGGCAAGCGTCTGAGCAAAGTTACTCAGCCTTTAGCCTGCACTTATCAGGCTTAAAAGGGGGTCACTCTGGGGTGAATATTCACTTAGGTCGTGGTAATGCCAACAAGCTATTAGCGCGTTTCCTCTTTGAAAACGCAGATGATTTAGCATTGGAGTTGACCCAATTTAGCGGCGGTTCACTGCGTAATGCGATCCCACGGGAAGCCAACATCAGCTTTATGTTGCCAGAAGAAAACGTCAGCGCCTTAAACGAAAAAGTCGCTGAGTTTGAAGCGCTTATCCGCACCGAACTCGCCATTGCCGATCCCGATATGCGTTTAGTGTTAAACACTATCCCAACGCCAAAACGTGTGATGAGCGAAAACAGCCAAAATACCCTGATCGATTTGCTGCATGTGTGCCCGAACGGCGTGATCCGCATGAGTGATGAAGTCGAAGGTGTGACTGAAACCTCGCTCAACGTTGGCGTTATCAGCACTAACGATGAAGAAGTCACTATCCTGTGCCTTATCCGCTCGCTGATCGATTCTGGCCGTACTCAAGTCGAAGGCATGTTAACTGCGCTGACCAACTTAGCCGGAGCCGATATCGATTTAAGCGGTGCTTACCCAGGCTGGAAGCCAGATAACAGCTCACCTGTAATGGCAATAGTGCGCGAAACCTATCAAGACATTTACCACAAAGAGCCAGTGATCATGGTGATCCATGCGGGTCTCGAGTGCGGCCTATTCAAGAAACCCTATCCAGACATGGACATGGTCTCGATTGGCCCCACCATTCGCTATCCACACGGTCCAGACGAAATGGTAAACATCACCACAGTCGGCCAATATTGGACATTATTATTAGCCGTACTCGAGCGCATTCCAGTCAAGGCTTAATGTTCTAACCTTACCCTAGCTCACTCAATTCAAGGCCATATCTGCTCAAGTCAGATGTGGCCTTATTTTTTACCGCGGATTCTATTTGTGAAGAAATGCCATCGATAAAATTTTTATGAAAGAACTGAATAACTTGAATTTTCTACTATAGTTGTTCTGTCTGACCCTAACGTATTTTTGCTTATCGCGCTTTTAGAGATAACCGCTTTCCCCTTCAATACTGTGACCTTAAGGAATAGAGATCATGAAATTTGGTAAAATCTTGTCAGCCGCCGCACTACTGCTCAGCAGTAACCTCAGTTTCGCCGAAGAAGTCCCCAAAGCCGTTATCGACCTAGCCGATTCACTGATGCCATTAGGCAGAGAAGTGGTACTGGTGAATGCCGTTAAAGCGCAAAACGCCCAAGGCAAAAGCTTAGATTCAATCAAAACATTAGATGAAAAATGGATTGCCACCGCAGGTATTGATGACTTTATGTCATCCCTGATGAACAACGAAGCGGCCAAGTATCTCACGACCTTCGAAGCCAGCAAACCTTACTACCAAGAAATTTTCCTCATGGACAATCAAGGCGCGAACGTCGCCATGATCAGTAAAACTTCAGATTATTGGCAGGGTGATGAGGATAAATGGCAAAGGCGATAAACACATAGGTCCGGTCAAATTTGACGAGAGCTCCCAAGCCTATCTAGTACAAATTTCTATTCCAGTGATGGATGGCGATGCTGCAATTGGTGCTATCACGATTGGGATCAACCTAGATCAATTTGGACTCTAATTACCAGAGAACGCCAGTGATGGGCTGCATCCTCTTATCACAGAGGTTATTGCGGCTCTCACCTTTTCAGTGCATCAATCAAGGAGGGCGTGACTATGGAATGGTATAAAGATCTATCCGTTAATCAGAAACTGACTTATCCAAGTCTGCTACTCGCTGGCGTAGTCATATTCGCCTCTTCAACTGGCATTTTAGGACTCAAAGCCTTAAATCACAGCGCAAATACACTCGCGCTTGAATACTTACCTAGCCAATCTGAACTACTACAAGCCGATAAAGAGCTTTATCAAGCTCAAGTGGCCGAGCGTAGCCTGATGTTTGTTAACGTGGGCACAGACTCTTACAACGACCTTTTAAAGCAGCACACTAATAGTATCTCTCTGGTTAAAGAACATATTGATAAGTTTGCCGATGTGACCACAAGTCCCATCGCTAAAGATAAGCTCAATGAATTGAATCACAGTTTCGATACTTGGCGAGCGACAACTACAGAAATCAGTAATCAACGCACCCAAAATGGCCGTAACGGTAGAACGACGGCGATTGATCTTAGTTTCGGTCAAGCAGCAACGCAATTCGAGCAACTACACCAGAACATTAATCATTTAATCAATGATTTAAATAGTAATACTACCGCAGCGATAGCCCAAGTAGATGATGATGCCAATCATGGACAACAGATGCAGTTAATTGCCTTAGCCATCAGTCTCTTGATCTGTATACTCTTTATCGTTGCACTGCCTAAACTCATCAGCAAACCGCTGGCGGTTTTACTCGCAAAAATCCACGACATTACCGATGGTGATGGCGATTTGACCGAACGAGTCCACTTAACCTCTAAGGACGAGCTTGGTGATCTCGCCAAGGCATTCAATCATTTTCTCGATAACTTACACGGTATTATCTCGCAATTTAAACAGTCTACATCAGAGCTCAACACCGCTGCCGAAGGTCTAGCCAAAACCAGCGCATCAGCAAAACATACCTTGATGGATCAACAAGCTGCAACCCACAGAATCGCCGATGCCAGCGATCATATTGCCGCATCAGTGCAAGAAGTATCAGTCAGTGCCAGTCATGCCGCCGATGCCGCTAAACAAGCTGACGTATTTACCGCCGACGGTCAGGCAAGAGTGAAAAAAACCATCAATGTGATTCGTGAACTTGCGGGAGATGTAGGCACGGCAGAAATGCAGATCAATAAACTTGAACAGGAAGGCCAACATATCGGCCGCGTGCTTGAGGTGATTCAAGCCATTGCCGAACAGACGAATCTATTAGCCCTTAACGCCGCAATTGAAGCGGCGCGCGCGGGCGAACAAGGACGCGGGTTTGCAGTGGTTGCCGATGAAGTGCGCTCCCTTGCCTCTAAGACTCACCAATCCACCGAAGAAATTAAATTGATGATCGCCAATGTCCAAAATGGCACTCAAAGCGCTGTGGCGGCGATTAATATCGGTAATGAAAAGGCTATCTCAAGCGTAGAAGCCGCCAGTAATGCCGGTGAAGCCTTAGCGCATATTGCAGAAATGGTGAGCCAAATTAGTGAGATGAACAATCAAATCGCCCTCGCAGCCAAAGCGCAAACCACTATGGCCAATGAGAGCCATCAAAATATTCAACACATTGCCGAACAGTCGGAGGAGAGTCTACGAACCACTGATGAAATCTACGCAGCAAGCGTACAACTCTCGTCAATGGCGAGTAATCTCACTGCGCTGGTCAGCCGCTTTAAACTGTAATTTGTTGAGAGTGAAAGCTTTTATATAAGTTACCTTTTGTAAATCAGTGATGTTTGAAAGGTCCCCTCTAACGAATAAGGGAGCATAAACCTGTCGCAGTGATTATCTGAATTCAGGTGCTCCCTTATATTTAAACAGCAAAGCTAGCACTGATTAGCAGCGCTTAACCACTAAGCCTCTTGCCGCGCGTAAGTTGACTAACATAGGTAACATCAACGCAAGGATCACTATCAGCATCCCTACCAATTGAATTTCCGTCACCGCCTGCCCCATGGCTAACGCCGTTAATGCTGCAAAAACGGGCACGAGATTAAAAAAAATCGATGCCTTAGCGGGGCCAAGCGCCTTAACACCGTTAATCCAAAACAGATAACCGAGCACAGTGGCGAACAAACCTATGTAGAGCACGCTAGAAAAAGCCGTTGCCGACAGTTCCATCAACTCCAGCCAAGGGTGAAACTCACCTCGGCCAAGCCCAACCACGGACATAGACACACTGGCAGCTATCATACTCAGCAAGGTAAAGGGCAACACAGGCAACCAATGGCCGACCCGTTGCGAACAAATGGTATAACCACTCCACGCCAACATGCCGGCGGCAATCATCACATCACCTTGGTTAAAACTAAAGTTGAGCAACTGCTGCACACTACCGTTGGTGATCACTAGCAGTACGCCCGCCAATCCACCCACTAAGCTAAACACTTGTTGTCTGCTGAGCCATTCACGCTGTAATAGCGCATTGACGATTGAAGTCACCAGCGGGCTGAGCGCCATAATCAAGGCACCATTGGCAGCAGAGGTATGCTGCAGGCCATTAAATAACGCCAGATTTAAGCCGCCCACACCAATCACACCCACTAACGCTATGACAATATATTGCACCAAACTCAATTTGGGCCAAGCCTGACGAGTAAAAACGATATATAACGCTAGAGTCACAGCCGCAATGGTAAAACGCCAGAAGACGAGGGACTCTCCTGACATCTCCTCCAGCACTCGCTTAGCAATCGGAAACACACCGCCCCAGCTAAAAACGCAAATCAGTAGACAAACGAATGTCATGTAAGGTGTATGGGATTTCATATCGGCCTCTAGGGAGGTAATTGGGATTGAGCTTAGTTTATAAGTTTCATATATTATTAAAACCAACAAGATTTAGAGCTTAAATTCCAAATATGAAACTTAATTATTCCTTAGACGATATGCGCTTATTTTGGGTAGTGGCACAGCAAGGGAGTTTTAAGCTCGCGGCGCAGCACTTAGGCATTCCACCTTCAACCTTAAGCCGTCGAATCAATCTGTTAGAACAATCCTTAGGTCTGCGTTTACTGCACAGAGACGCCCATAGAGTCAACCTTACCGCCACAGGTCAGCGGTATCTCGAACGCTGCGGCCCGCTGTTTATCGAGTTAAACCAGGTATCTGGTGAGTTGCATGCGGATAAACATCAAGCGGTTGGCAAATTGCGGATCTCGGCGCCCATCAATACAACCTATCGCTGGCTGGGTGAATCACTCAACGCCTTCCAACGGCATTATCCCAATATTGATATCGATTTAAGTCTGTCGAACATGAATATCGATGTCAGTGAAAACGCCATCGATATCGCCTTTCGAGTGGGCGAACCTAAAGATCCCGATTGGATTGCAAGGCCACTTACCACGATTAGCTTTGTACTTTGCACCAGCACATCGGCAACGCAGTGGCATGCGCTGCAATCCATTGAAGAGCTGGATCAGCATCCGGTTATCATCGCCAAGCCCACAAAAACGTGGCGTTTACAGCACAATAGCACAGGGCAAAATGTCGAGTTTGAACCAAGGGGGAATATCAAATTAGCCGTCGATGATATGGCGATTGCCTGTCAGGCCGTGGTGGCGGGGCTTGGGATTGGACTCATACCCATCAGCATGGCGAGTGAACAGATACGAAGTGGCAAACTCATTCAAATACTGCCCGAGTGGCAAGGTATTCCGCGTACCGCCTACTTGATGTATCGCGATCGAGACAACCTGCCCTTACGAGTCAGACTGTTAATTGATTTTATGTTGGCGAATCCACCCGAGGCTTATTGAGCCAATGCAGGCATAAGTCTGCGGCTTATCGACTCAATAAACGGCTAGAGTGCTAAATCCAGCTGAGTCTGGCCGTTTAAGCTTGTGGCGACGACAAGAGTAGAATCAGTAAGGCCGACCGAAATACCCAATAGACGAATGCCACGGCCTTCTTGCCTTTCCATAGCCTGTGCGAGTAGCTCATAGAACATTACAATCGAGACTTCATCGCTGCGGTGCTCAATTGTAGTCTGCTTGAAATCGTTAAACTTAAGTTTGACCACCTGTTTATGTATTTTGCGTTCCTTAGCACTGCGACTTAAACGCAACGACAGTTCTTGGATCAAACTCGGCATCACCTGCTGGCACTGCTCTAAGCTATAAATATCCTTTGCTAACGTGGTTTCAACACCCACTGATTTGCGCTCTCTGTCGGCAGAAATACCCCGTTCATCTATGCCTTGGGAACGCTCAATCAACACGCCACCAAACTTACCGAATCGCGCTAAGAGCTCAGGTTTAGAATAAGCTTGCACATCACCACAGGTATTGAGCCCGAGCGAAGAGAGCTTTTCTGCGGTGACTTTACCAACACCGGGAATTTTACGCAGCGATAAGGTCTTAACAAACTCAGAAAGCGTCTCTGGCGTAATGATATATTGGCCGTTTGGCTTGTTCAGATCCGAGGCGATCTTAGCTAAAAATTTTACTGGCGCGATACCCGCCGATGCGGTTAAACCCGTTTCGGCTAAGATATCGCGACGAATCGCTTGGGCAATCAAGGTCGCAGAGCCCTTATGTTGTTGGCACTCACTCACATCCAAATAAGCTTCATCTAAGGAAAGCGGCTCAATTAATTGGGTATAGCGAGAAAATATTTCACGAATTTGTAGCGACACTTCTTTGTAAACCTGCATCCGACCCGGAACTAAAATCAGCTCAGGGCACAACTTAAAGGCATAAGCCGTTGCCATTGCTGAACGTACACCGAATTTACGTGCCTCGTAACTGCAAGTACTGATAACACCGCGACGGTCGCTACTGCCCCCCACAGCTAAAGGTTTGCCACGGTACTCAGGAAAGTCGCGCATTTCCACTGCAGCAAAATAGCAGTCCATATCGATATGAATAATTTTTCGCACGTTGAATTCCTCCAACGCCAAAATACTGTATATAAAAACAGTAATCAAGTATTCCTGATAGATTTGGGCCAATAAGATGTGGCCTAGCGCTAGAAAAGAGAACAAGACAAGTGTGAGGAACAACAGACATGCTTAATAACTGAGTTTCCTAGGCCATTACACTCAGTGGCCTAGGTATTTACTCAACCTAACAATCTAAGGCTCACATCTTAGTTTGCAGGTAGTTTTGCAATCCAACACGGTCAATAAGCCCAAGTTGTTTTTCGAGCCAATACATATGGTCAGACTCTGTATCGTCGAGTAATACTTCGAGGATTTCACGTGTCTGGTAATCTTGCTTCTGCTCACACAGTGCAATCACTTTGCGCAAATCGTCCGCGACCTTGTATTCATAGGCAAGATCATTACGTAGCATCTCTTCTACATCTTTACCTATGTTCAATGCCTCACGGGCGGCAACATTGGGTGTACCTTCGAGGAATAAAATGCGCTGCACTAATTTGGCTGCATGGGCTTTCTCATCATCTGACTCATGGGCGATACGCTCATAGAGTTCATTCAGGCCCCAATCTTCGTACATATGGGCATGGACAAAATACTGATCCATTGCCGAGAGTTCTCCCGTTAGGAGTCGATTTAACGCATCAATAACGTCTTTATCGCCTTTCATATCTTGCTCCTATTGGTCGCTAATTTGCGATTGTAGATAATTTTGAATACCGGTTAGCGTAATGAGCTCTTGCTGCGACTCGAGCCAATCTAAGTGCTCTTCTTCGTCTTCGAGAATATCTTCCAGCAGATCGCGGCTCACATAGTCCTGTTCGGCTTCACACAAGCTGATCGCATCACGCAACAATGTAAGCTGCTCTTGCACCATGGCCAGATCGCAGTCGAGCATCTCTTGGCTATGTTCACCAATGCGAAGTTTTTCGAGTTGTTGCAGATTAGGCAGACCTTCCAAAAACAGCACTCGCTCGATGAGCTTATCGGCGTGCTTCATATCTTGGATGGATTTTTTGTATTCGACGTGGTTTAACTTCTCTAAGCCCCAATGTTTAAACATGCGGGCATGGAGGAAATATTGATTGATGGCGGTCAACTCACAGGTAAGCACCCGATTCAGTTGCCCAACCACTTTAGGATGACCTTTCATAAGTTACTATCCTTGGTAAGCGTGAAAAGATTGATCTAAATCAAGCTTCTAGCCTAGTACAATTTATCGACCAACTCAAATTATCTTTATATTTCACTCACTTAATGATGAAAAGCATTCTCATTCCTGCTTAGATTAACTTGCTATCCCACTCTAATCCCAAGGATAAATCTCAAATGATTAACCCGTGTAAGAAAATACGAGGCAAAAAATAGCCCCCTAAATGGGGGGCTATGATCGAATCAAGACTATTTAGATAATGCGGTCTTTCGTTAACTTCTCACGACGCGCTTCTTCAGCGGCCATACGACGTTTACGTTTGTCACAAGGGTCATCACAATCACACGCTTTTTCAATCCCTAGAACACCTAAACCGCCACAACTTCCTTCAACGGCTTTGCGCTTGATGAGATAACCAATCGACATGAGCAAAAAGAAGACTAACAAGATCACAAATGCCGCGATAAAAGAGGTCATGGTTTACTCCAAAAACTAAATAAGGAAAGGCTTGAAGGCGTCGCTGTAATAGACCTTAAATCCGTCGCCTTGCTTTTCGATTAGCATTATCGCCAAGTGTTCCTTCTTGGCAAGCTCCAATGATGCTTCTGTGCCCAAAACCATCATGGCCGTCGCAAAACCGTCGGCCGTCATACAATTTTGATGCAATACCGTCACGGATGCTAACTTATGATTTATCGGCAAACCAGTACGCGGATCGATTATATGCGTAAAACGTTGGCCGTCTTCTTCATAATAATTACGATAGTCACCAGAAGTCGCCATCGCCATAGTACCAGGTGCAATAACCTGCTGTACGGCTTCAGAGCCATCATTGGTCGGTTGCTCTATAGCAACACGCCAAGAGCTTCCATCACCTTTGGCACCTTTGATACTCAGTTCGCCACCAATTTCAACTAAATACCCTGTCGCGTGGTATTTATCAAGAATGGAAGCGATCTTATCAACCCCAAATCCCTTCGCGATTGATGATAAATCTACATATAAATGGGTGTTGTGCTTACTTAGACGATTGCCTTCAATGGAAAGTTCACTAATCCCTGTTTTGGCTTTAGCCTCATCAATATCAGCCTGTGTCGGAACTTTCGTTGGACGCTTATCTGGTCCAAACCCCCACAGATTAACTAAAGGACCTAAGGTAATATCAAGTGCCTTATCCGTCACTTGATATAAACGTATTCCCTCTTGCACCACTTTTATGGTATCCGGTGAGACTTCAACGCTTTGCTCCAATGGCAATTGGTTGAAACGGGATAATTCTGAATTAGGCCGATAGGTCGACATCTGGTCATTGACTAGCTCAAGGGCTAAATCAATTTCCGCTTGAAGTAACTGCGCCGTTGGCATCTGCTCATTCGGGACGACTTTAATATGATAAGTCGTGCCCATAGTGCTGCCAGCTAACGAAATGACTTCATTTTGCTTTGAACAGGCTGAAACAAAAAAGGCCAGCCCTACGAGGACTAGCCAGTTCACTGAATACTTTAATGCTGAGGTATTGATCTTTAAGGTCTGAAACATAGTGACCTACTACTCTTATTTGTGCCCTTAAATGCAAAAGTTGCAGATGAAAGGTTAACCTCAACATCTGCAACTTTTCTATCTAGGACTAATGAACATTAGCCGCCGAAGTCATCCAACAGGATGTTTTCGTCTTCGACACCAAGATTTTTCAACATACCAATGACGGCAGCGTTCATCATTGGAGGTCCACACATGTAGAACTCACAATCTTCTGGAGCATCATGGTTTTTCAGATAGTTTTCATACAATACGTTATGAATAAAACCTGTGTAACCATCCCAGTTATCCTCTGGTTGAGGATCTGAAAGTGCCACATGCCATACGAAGTTATCATTCTCAGCCGCTAGGCCGTCGAAATCTTCTACGTAGAACATTTCACGCTTAGAACGTGCACCGTACCAGAAGCTCATCTTACGTTTAGACTGAAGACGCTTCAGTTGGTCGAAGATATGTGAACGCATTGGCGCCATACCCGCACCACCGCCGATAAACACCATTTCTGCATCGGTATCTTTCGCGAAGAATTCACCGAATGGACCAGATATAGTGACTTTATCACCCGCTTTTAAGCTCCAAATGTAAGATGACATCTTACCGCAAGGCAGTGTCAAGTTACGTGGTGGAGGCGTAGCAATACGCACGTTCAGCATAATAATGCCGAACTCTTCTGGGTAGTTAGCCATTGAGTATGCACGGATAGTTTCTTCATCAACCTTAGATTCAAGATTGAAGAAACCGAAGTGTTCCCAGTCGCCACGATATTGTGCAGGTACATCAAAATCTGCATATTTAATATGATGAGCTGGTGCTTCGATTTGAATATAGCCGCCAGCACGGAATGGTACAGACTCGCCATCAGGAATTTGCAGCTTCAGTTCTTTAATGAAAGTGGCTTTGTTATCGTTAGAGATAACTTCACATTCCCATTTCTTGATACCGAAGATTTCTTCGTCAAGCTCGATTTCCATATCGTTCTTAACGTTAACCTGACAAGAAAGACGACAACCTTTACGGGCATCACCTTTGCTGATGTGGTCAAGTTCCGTTGGCAGAATATCGCCGCCGCCAGACTTAATCACCACGCGGCATTGACCACATGAGCCACCGCCACCACACGCACTCGATACGAAGATACCGCTGTTAGCCAAAACGCCTAACAACTTACCGCCCGCACCGGTTGTAATCGCTTTTTCAGGATCGTCATTAATGCCGATCGTGATGTCACCACTAGCCACTAACTTAGACTTAGCGAATAAAATCACTAATACCAAGATGAGGACGATAGCAGTAAACATACTCACACCGAGGTAAACCTCGAGCGGAGTAGATTTAAAAATACCAAGAATATCCATTAACTTATCCTTAGAAGGTCCAATTCAAGAAGCCGTTATGTGTCTCTTACAGAGACACACCTGAAAACGACATGAAACCTAAGGCCATCAAACCAGCGGTAATAAAGGTAATCCCTAAACCACGTAGGCCGTTAGGCACGTCGGCATACTTCAGCTTCTCACGGATACCGGCCATCAATACGATAGCTAATGCCCAACCCACTCCTGAGCCGAAACCAAACACCACACTCTCACCCAGCTTGTAGTCACGCTCAACCATGAATGATACCGCACCGAAAATCGCGCAGTTCACTGTGATCAAAGGTAAGAAAATACCTAATGCGTTGTACAAAGGTGGAAAGTACTTGTCCAGTGCCATTTCCAGAATTTGAACCAAAGCCGCAATCACACCGATAAAGGTAATGAATTTCAAGAAGCTTAAGTCAGCTTCAGGTGCGCCAGCCCAAGCAAGTGCACCAGGAGCTAGCAGCCCTTGATAGATAACTTGGTTTGCTGGGACAGAGATAGTTAACACTACAACTACCGCAATCCCTAGGCCCATGGCTGTAGTGACTTTCTTAGACACAGCCAAGAAAGTACACATACCTAGGAAGAAGGCCAGTGCCATGTTTTCAATGAAAACAGAGCGAATTAACAGGCTAATATAATGTTCCATCGCACTTACCCTTTTGCTTCAACTTGCTCTGGCTTATAGGTACGAATAATCCAAATCAAAACACCGATCAGGAAGAACGCACTCGGAGGCAGTAGTAGCAGACCGTTTGGTTGGTACCAGCCGCCATCAGAGATCTTGTGCAGGATTTCAACACCGAACAGAGAACCGTTACCAAACAGTTCACGTACGAAGCCAACAGCTAACAGAATTGCACCGTAACCTAAACCGTTACCGATACCATCCATAAAGCTCATCATTGGCGGTGTTTTCATCGCGTAAGCTTCGGCACGACCCATTACGATACAGTTCGTAATAATCAGACCGACGAATACCGACAGCTGCTTAGAGATCTGATAAGCATAAGCCTGCAGCAATTGGTCAACCACGATTACCAAAGAGGCAATAATGGTCATCTGTACGATAATACGCACACTGCTTGGAATATGATTACGGATCATTGAGATAAACAGGTTCGAAAACGCAGTTACCGCAGTTAACGCCAACGCCATTACCAGTGCAGTTTCGAGCTTGCTCGTTACCGCTAATGCACTACATACACCAAGTACTTGTAAAGCAATCGGGTTGTTGTTGACTATAGGTCCGGTCAGAACCTGTTTCAGTTCTTTAGCGTCAGACATTAGTTGAGACCTCCATTGCGTGCTTTTTCAATGAAACTCGCAAAACCTTCTTTACCCAACCAGAATGTCAGTGAATGTTGTACACCGTTACTCGTTAAGGTTGCGCCAGATAATGCATCTACACCGTACTCAGTGCTAGCAACAGTTGGGTTTTTCGTTACGCTGATAGCGAGTTTACCTTGCTCATCAAATAACTTTTTGCCATGCCATTTCGCTTTCCACTGAGCATTTTGCACTTCGCCACCTAAGCCCGGCGTTTCGCCGTGCTCATAGTAGACTAAGCTTTGCACTGTGTTTAGGTCAGCATCCATAGCAAGGAAGGCATACATAGTAGACCATAGGCCATAACCATGGATTGGCAGAATAACACTGGTTAATTTACCTTGGCCGTCACGAACAAGATAAACTACAGCCTTATCAGCAACACGTTTCACTGAAGCGATGTCATTCTCAGGTACAAATGAGGTTTTCACATCACGAGACGCTTTACGTTGATCATAAGTGTCAGCATCAACACCCTCAACCCAAGCACCCGTTTTCAAATCGACCAGTTTAGCTTCGATGTGTTTGCCGTATGTATCTAGAATTTGCGCTTTGGTCACTTTGCCAGCTTTAGTATCGATAAGACCAGCGGCTTCCAGAATGTACTTTTGCTTATCAAGCAGTTTATTTTCTGCTTGAGTCGGTCTCAGTAACACTGCTGCAGTAGACACAAATATCGCACAAATTAGACACAGGCCAACGACGATAAATAAGGTTCTGCCGAACGAATCTTTATTACTAGCCACGGGCAATCCTCCGCTTGATATTTGCCTGAACCACGAAGTGGTCGAACAATGGCGCGAACAAGTTAGCAAACAAAATTGCCAACATCATGCCTTCAGGGAATGCAGGGTTAATCACGCGGATAAACACAGCCATTGCACCGATCAAGATACCGTATGCCCATTTAGCTTGGTTAGTAAATGACGCTGACACTGGGTCTGTCGCCATAAACATCATGCCAAACGCAAAACCACCTAACACTAAGTGCCAGTACCAAGGCATTGCAAACATTGGATTAGTGTCACTACCGACAACGTTAAGCAGCGTAGAAATGGCAATCATGCCCACCATTACACCGCCAACGATACGCCATGAAGCGATACGCGTGTAGATGATGACCAAACCACCTAACAGAATCGCTAATGTAGACACTTCACCCACTGAACCTGGAATGAAACCGAAGAACGCATCCCACCAGTTTTGGTTAATTGCGTAATCTAAAGTGCCAGACGCCGCTTGGCTCAGTGCAGTTGCACCTGAGTAACCGTCAGCCACAACCCATGAGGTATCACCTGACATATTCAACGGATAAGCGAAGAACAAGAAGGCACGACCCGCTAGTGCTGGGTTTAAGAAATTACGCCCTGTACCACCAAACACTTCTTTCGCCACGACCACACCGAAGGTGATACCCAGCGCCACCATCCATAATGGGATAGTTGCTGGCAGCGTTAAAGCGAACAGGATAGAGGTAACGAAGAAACCTTCGTTGACTTCATGACCACGGATAGAGGCAAACAGCACTTCCCAGATACCACCGACGGCAAAGGTCACCGCGTAGATAGGTAGGAAGAAACAGGCGCCATACCACATCAGCGCAGGCCAGCCAGAGTTTGCCGTCAGTTCGGTACCGAACATGCTGAACAAGCTCACTTGCCATACGTCAGGGGTAGCAAAACCAGCCACTAAAGCTAATTGAGCTTGTAAACCTACGTTGTACATACCCACGAACATCGCGGGGAAAGCACAAGCCCAAACCGTAATCATCATACGTTTTAGGTCGAGGTTATCGCGAACGTGGGTTTTGCCCTTGTTCACTTTACCTGGGGTATAAAAAATTGTGTATGCCGCTTCGAATAGGGCATAAAACTTTTCGTATTTACCGCCTTTTTCAAAGTCGGGTTCAATACGTTCGAAAAAATCTTTCAAGCTCATTAGCCTTCCCTCTCGATCGTATCTAGACAGTCACGCAGATATGAACCGTAGTCATACTTGCCTGGACATACGAACGTACACAGTGCGAGATCTTCTTCATCTAACTCTAACGCGCCTAACGTAGCAGCGCCGTCAAAGTCACCTGAAATCAAGTCACGCAACAACATAGTAGGAAGAATGTCCAATGGCATTACACGCTCATAGTTACCAATTGGCACCATAGCGCGGTCTGAACCACCTGTACTGGTCGTCATGCTGAACAGACGAGAAGGAGCAAGATGTCCTAAGAATGCACGAGTGATAGAATATTTGTCTGAGCCTGGTAATACCCAGCCTAAAAATTCTTTCTCTGTACCTTCTTCTAACAGACTTACTTGAACATGGTAACGACCTAAATACCCTTGTGGGCCAACGGCTGTACGACCATTCAGAACAGAGCCTGAAATCAGACGAACATTGCCATCTAAGGCTTCACCTGCGGTTAATTCAGTCATGCTCGCACCCACAACAGTGCGTACGAGTCTTGGCTTAGCCGCTTTAGGGCCTGCGATTGCAATAACACGTTCGGTATTGAGTTCACCCGTCGTAAATAGCTGACCAATTGCTATTACATCTTGGTAACCAATATGCCAAACGGTACGTTTTGCAGAGGCAGACAATAAGAAGTGAATGTGAGTACCGACTAATCCTGCAGGGTGCACACCGGCAAATTCTTCAACTTGGGCGTTTGCGGCAGGAATATCAGCGCCAGGCGCTTTACAAAGGTAAACTTTACCGTCAGTAAGTCTTGCTAAGACCTTAAGACCATTAGCAAAATCTTCTTTATGCTCACGGATCACCACAACGGGATCAGCGGCAAGAGGTTGAGTATCTATTGCGGTTACAAAAATACCAGCAGCAGAAGAGTCTACAGCAGGAATTTTGCTAAAAGGACGAGTACGCAAAGCAGTCCATAAACCTGATTCAATCAGATTGTCACGGACTAACTGCGAGTCGAGCGTATCGAGTGCAGTGGCATCATATTTAGCAAAGGCAACGCTGTCGTTTCCTTCCACTTCAATGACAACAGACTGCAGAACACGCTGGGCGCCCCGGTTAATGTCTAATATAGTACCACTGGCTAAAGCCGTATATTTAACGCCTAAATTCTTCTTATCTTCAAAAAGAACTTGGCCTTTTTGTACTTTATCGCCCACTTTGATCTTCATCGTTGGACGTAAGCCAATATACTCTTCACCCAAAGTAGCTACATGTTTAATGGCTGGGCCATTATGGATAACTTGCTCTGGTCCGCCTGCTATAGGCAGTTCCAATCCTTTCTTAATTGTAATCATATCCACAAGCACTACGTTTGAAGGAAAGACAATGCGCCGCGTTCCTGCTAAATACTTAGGTTTTAAACAAAACCTACTGCATTGAGCTAGCGCAGATTTATCACAGAAATGCGATCGCAATCACGCTGGTCGCGCGCATTTTACCCCAATTGACTTGGCATCGCCACGAAAATTATAGGTGATTTCAAACCTAAAATACGGATTGAAAAGAATCATGCGCTACGGCGTTCACCTTCCGACCTAGTGACTGATCAGAAAGAGAGAATATTACGGCCACTGGGTACTATAGCATTAATAATTAAAGATTTAATTTAGCAAAAAGTCGAAACGTCCACTAAACGCAGCCGAAATCGATCTTATTTGTTTCAATTGATTTAAATTCAAACAAAATAAAACTCAATTTAAAAGCGCCATTGATAACCTAAATAGCTAATACGTCCATTTTCCGATCGAATTCCGCTATTTGATGCTGTCGTAACTAATGACTCATCTAAGAGATTTTCTACCCTAAAATAAATCTCATGGTGGCGATCAAAATGATAATTCGCCGCTAAATCTACCCGCCATTGTACTGCGATAGGCTGTAATTCAGCGCCAAATTGGCCCATTTCCCGCTCGGATTGATAAAAGACATTTGCATTCAATTCATATTCGGCATATTTCATTCGAGCACTAAAATGCAATTGCTGCTCAGGTAACCAAGCCACTCTATCACCAGCCACAACGCAACCTTGGATTTCGTTACAGCTATTGGTTTGATACTCTGAATTCGAATATTGATAATTTAAGACTAATGGTAACTGTACACTACCAATATCCCACTGGTAGCCAAGATTCAGCTCAACTCCTTTGGTCAGCACATCCACGACATTGCCTTGAACCCACAAGCGACTGTCGGCACATTGGGTATACGCATCGCAATTGACATGCAGGTTATCAAAATCTTGAACGTAGGTTTTGATGTCAGCACTAAAATGCTCACTGGCATATTGGGCGCTGACTTGATATTGCAATGATACTTGTGCCTCTTGCTCAAGATTCCCCGCACTTGCGGCGGTCCATGAGCGGCGAATATCCGTACTAAAGCGCCAATCTCCAGCATCATATAAAACACCGAGTTGTGGCATCCAATCGCTGTCGGAGAAATCAGCCGCATCCAGTCCTACATAAGCTAAATCGACCTTGCGATTGACGCTCACTTGTTCATAGGCAAGCGCGAGCTTTATCTGTAATTCGTCCCAATTAAACAAGGAATCGATTGCCGAAGTAAATGCAGTTGCATCGTCGGTATAGGCCAATAACGCATTTTGTGCATCACTCACTAAACTCAAGTCCTGCTGCCATAGACTCTGTTGATCGCCAAGGCGCATCTCGGCTTTATCCGTATGATAACGGGCGCTATAGATAATTTGATGGGCACCATACTGATTCACTGATTCAGTTTGTGCCCCAAAGGAGCTGAAATCATTGTCTTGCTGTAAAGAAGCCAGTTCGACGCCATCGACTGTCGGCTGACGTTCAAATGCGGCCAACGCAGCAAGACTCTGGGCATCGAGCATTTGCCCATCAAATTGATTGAGTTGGTTTAATTGCTGCGAATAAGACTGGTAGTAAAAGTCTGTGGTGACCTTATGCCCACCATTGAGCGTAACTTGGTGAGACAGTTGGTACTTATGATGTCGCCCCTGATGTTTATCCGCCGCAGTGGCCGAATACAAACTCATAGGATCTTGTTGCCAATCGGCCTGTGTTAACCCAAGCTGAGAGCGATAACTATCATCATCGAGAAACTGGTAAGTAAACTCAGTCACCTGTGGACTTCTGGCGCCGAGTAAACTCGCGGCGTTGATTTTAAATAAGATGTCTGTCGTTTGGTGGTCTGTGTCTTGACCATTGAGCAAGTGATCTGCGCCGCTATTATCTGCATAATTAACCGCGAGTATCATGCCATACTCTTTTTGCTTCACTCCCCAATTCATATCGACACTGTAGTCTGAATCGGTATTGCCCTCGAGAGTCGCCTTACTATTCTCGGTCTGCTCAGCAACAGGTAAGGTTTGATAACTCACCACCCCAAACGCACCTTGCCCACCGACAGCCATATTTGCCATCGGGGCGGCAGTAACACTCTGTTGTTGCAGTAGATTAGGTAAGAGTTGTAATTGCGGTGCCGAATACGGCGCAGGGGAGAAATACACTCTATCTTGCAATACGGCCACGCCTTGAGTCGCGCTACGCATGCTGATGCTCGCGGGATTTCCACTCAGATCCGCAGGCAAAACCGTCAAAGCCGTCAATTGACCTAACGCTAAACGATTAGACGTTGAATGAAATGTGTCATTGAGCTTGTTCAATTCAAGCATTTGACTGTGAAGATCATCGGCGAACGTTGTGCTAGAACAGGCAAGAGATACAGAAATTGCACAAAGTGATACAGTGAAGTAACGACTAGGCATACCAAGCTCCCAAAAACTTTGTTAGCGTACGGTGTTTTTGTTATTAACTTGTAAAATAGCTGAGTTTACTTGAAAAAAAAAGCGACTCTCGTCGCTTTCTCTTATTTACTTCAGGAAACTGAATTTACTAAAGAAGCACTCTCATACTATAAGAGTGCGAACAATTACAGATTACCTAGAATTTCATCGCTTAATTTTAGATCGTCATTACGATTAACACTTACGCCTGCAGCAATAATATTACGGGCGATATCTTGTGCTTGCTCTAATGAATGCATCTCATACGTACCACATTGGTATTCGTTCAGCTCAGGGATTTCAGACTGCTCAACCACTTTAAGCACATCTTCCATCGCGGCTAACCACGCATCGGCCACTTGGCGCTCTGTGGGTTCACCAATCAAACTCATATAAAAACCGGTACGACATCCCATTGGCGAAATATCAATGATCTCAACATCGCTGCCATTTAAATGGTCACGCATAAAACCCGCGAATAAATGCTCTAGAGTATGAATACCACGCTCACTGAGGATCTCTTTATTCGGTGCGCAAAAACGTAAATCAAATACAGTAATGGCATCGCCCTTTGGCGTGCTCATATGCTTAGCGATACGAACCGCAGGGGCATTCATCCGAGTATGGTCGACGGTAAAGCTATCAAGTAATGGCATAGGGATCTCCAAATTCTCAGGGCGACATCAACGCCACTGTAACTGTCTATTTATGGCTTGCAAGCATAACACCAAATGAATTACGCCGATAACAAGATAATCTAAGATGAAATCATCTCATATAAATCAGATGCTAATGTGACAATTTGCAGAAAAAAACATCATTTAGTGTTGACGCTGCTGACTGTAAGCATCCTCAGATATTTTATGGTACTGGCGCACACCTTGCTCATACGCGTGATAAGCATCGTACACCTTTCGCATTAAGGGATCTTGATTCGCTTGATCTTCAATCACTTGTTTGGAGATTTTCTCAAGCTCCAACAACACGTTCGGTGGAAACGCTTTAAGTTCCACACCTTCGTCCTTCACTAACGTTTCAAGGGCGGTCACGTTACGGGTCGTGTATTCATCGAGCATATCTTGGTTAATGGCTCTCGCAGCAACTCTGACTATGGCCTGTAAATCCTCAGGTAAACTCTCAAAGGCAGCGGTATTAATCAAGAATTCCATATTTGAACCTGGCTCATGCCAACCAGGGTAATAGTAATACTTAGCCACTTTATGTAAACCGAAGGCAAGATCATTCACTGGCCCTACCCACTCTGCGGCATCAATCGCCCCCGTTTGCAGTGCACCATAAAGTTCACGCCCCGCCATGTTTACAGGTACAGCACCAACGCGTTTCAACACTTCACCACCTAAGCCCGGCATGCGGACCTTCAATCCCTTAAAATCAGCAATGGTATTGATGGGTTTATTAAACCAGCCACCCATTTGCATCCCAGTATTGCCACCCGCGAGGGGAATAATACCAAAGGGTTGATACACTTCAGTCCACAGCTCCATACCACCACCATAGTGAAGCCAGCCATTTATTTCCTGTGCGGTCATACCAAAGGGGATCGATGAAAAAAACTGCGCTGCGGGCGCTTTTCCTCTCCAGTAGAAAGAAGCGGAGTGGGCCATTTGAATTTTACCCTGACTCACACCATCAAATACGGCAAAAGCGGGCATCAACTCACCCGCACCATAAACGCTAATCTTTAACCGACCGTTAGACATTTCATCGACTAAATGCGCAAAACGCTCAGGAGCCATGCCTAAACCGGGGAAGTTTTTCGGCCAAGAGGTCGCAAGACGCCATTCAATGGCAGGTAAAGCATGGGGAACATCAGTTGCGGCGTGGGAAGCGGCTACGCTTTGCGCATCACTGGAGACGGGGTTACAACCGCTCAGTCCCATCAGCAGCACTGAGATAAACAAACTCCCTAACTTACGCATTTTTAATAGTCTCCCTGATGTCAAACGAGCGCATGGATCCAACTGACATGGAAATACACTCAGGATGGGTATCGACAATCACATCGCCCAACCTCTTAAAATAAAACATATTGTTAACACAGAAACTAAGGTAGGGAAACTCAAAAATAGTCTTAAGTTGGTCTAAAACAAAAAGCCACTCTATGAAGAGTGGCCTTGAAATCTAAGCTAAACAGTATTGCTGAGCGATTAATTAACCGCGACAATTTGGCGTATTAGGTACTTGTGCATTCGCATCCCACTCATTTTGAGTGAAAGTATGAATAGACAAAGCATGCACGCCATTGGCTAACTCATAGGCTAAGTGAGTGTTGACCAATCGATGACGGGCTAATAAACGTAAGCCATCAAACTGCTCGCTTACCAGCACAACTTTAAAGTGGGTTTCTGAATTCGGTGGTACATGGTGACGATTACTTTCGTTAATCACTTCTAAATGGGTCGGCGAGAAGCATTCGGTTAATTTCTGCGAAATAGTGTTAGCCACAGTGCCCTGCACATGAGTATTGGACATATTCGAGTCTCAGAATGGGAAAATCCAGTTGCCGCAGAGTACTGCTTCAAATTGAAAAGATCAAATTCACGCTTTCAATTTGTTGATGCCCTACCACTTTATATCCAGTCATATTTCGCAGTGCTTCACCATAGGCAGTTAGCGGGAGGCAATTAACCATGGAAATTAACGATAAGTTGTCTAAAGGTATAGTTCCAACGCGGCTCTTTTACTTTCAAACGTTTAGGCAAACTGTGTAACCAGTCACTTTGCATAGGCCAGTGCATGATCAGTAGATCGCCACTGTGCAAACTGATGCAGTACTTGGTTTGACTGTGCTTATGCTTAAGCACAAAATCCCGCGTGGCGCCTAAGGTAATAGAAGCAATATGACTCCCCTGAGCAATTTCAGGTTCATCATCACTGTGGGCGCCCATACAATCTTTACCATCGGCGTAGCGATTCACTAATACCCCGTTGCTCTCCAAGCCATAATCCCGCGCTAACTTATCCCTCAACTTGTGAGCATATTTAGGCCAAGGTAAGGCGCGGATAAACAGTCCAGAATATAAATAGTCGCAGCCCAAATCGCCAAACCACACTTGCTGGCGAGGAATAGCGTGAAACTGACCAAAGACTTGGATTTCTGGGCGGCTTAAGGGATAGGTCAGCGCTTCTTTCATTAGCGCCGCTTGCTGCTCAGCATTAAGATAACCCCGCACTAAGGTGATGGGCGGTTTAATTTGAGCCTCACCCTCTGTATCAAACCCTAACTTACCTTGCTGCATTGACGTCCTCCATGCGAGCCGTCGCACTGCGCCATGAAATCTGCGATAATCTGCGCCTTAAATTTATTGGCGCAGTGTGGCACATGACAACACAATTTTCAGTAGCGGGTGTTGAACTCGAACTCTTACGGTATCCGGCTCAGCAGGAATCTAATCTTCAAGCTTGGGATGCCGCCGATGAACACTTACTCAAAAGCCTTATTGAGTCAGAGCAAGCCGCCGTGCCAACCGCCATTATCAACGACAGTTTCGGCGCTTTAAGCTGCGGTTTATCTAAATTGAATCCATGTTGGCCACTGCGTGTTGAAACCGATGCCAGAACCAGCTTTTTAGGCACAGAACAAAACCATGGCCGCAATCAGTTGCCAATGGATAATCTGCAGTGGTTTACCAGCCGCGATACCTTGCCGGAAAACTTAGCCTTAGTATTGATGAAGTTGCCTAAGAACTTAAGCTACTTTGCCCACCAGCTAAGACGCTTGTCGCAAGTGTTACCCGCAGGCACTCGTGTATTAGTAGCCGCCAAATCCAAATCGATTAATGGCGCCTTACTCGACATCTTTGCTAAGCATTTAGGCCTCGCAAGCGCCAGTTTAGCGTGGAAAAACACACGAGTGATCACCTGTGTCAGTGATGGCAAACCAAGACCATTAGCCAAAGAAGTGACTTGGGCCGTACCCGAATATCAACTTGAGATCAGCAATTTAAGTAATGTGTTTGCCGCCAACAAACTCGATATTGGCGCACGCATCATGCTAGAGAATCTGCCCAAAGGGGATTTTAAGTCGATTGTTGATCTCGGCTGTGGCAATGGCGTGCTGGGGTTACGCACCGCCCAGTTATTCCCAGAGGCTGACATTCACTTTATCGACGATTCTGAAATGGCAGTCGCATCAGCCAAGGCAAACTGGGCACGCAATCAATTATCCGCAGACAAAGGCCACTTCTATTGGGACGATTGCATGACGCATCTGCCCGATGATGTTCAACCGGATCTGGTGCTGTGTAATCCGCCGTTTCATCAAGGTGAAGCCATTACCGATCATATCGCCTGGCAGATGTTTTTAGATGCTCGCCGTCGCTTAAAAGACGGTGGCATCTTACATATCGTCGGTAACCGTCATCTGACTTACCATGTAAAATTACAGCGCTTATTTAAGAACTGCACCACAGTCGCCTCCAACGGTAAATTTGTGATCCTACAGGCACAGAAAAAATAACCTCATCGAAATTGACACGTTAAATGAGAGCCAGCAATGTCTGGCTCTTTTTTATACAGGGCTCTTTTTATGCAGAGCAATGACATGTTGGAAAAATAGCAGTCGGAGATTTCCTAAAAATCAACAACAACTAGCCGAAAAATACACATACAAGTACACTTCTTGCCGACAAAGGTTTATGAGTTAAGCACTTAAACACTTAGGAATGAGATATGCCGTTAAAGGATGACGTTGCCCAACTAAAAGCTGAGCTGGCACAGTTACAATCGCTGCATTTATCGCAGCAATCTTCGCTCGGTCGTCAATTAGCAGAATTCTCCACTAAGCTCGAGACCTTAAGTCAGCAAATTGCGACTGAAGACGCCACTGAAACCACTCTGAATATGGCAGCGAGTGCTTCATCGATTGCATCTGTGCTCACCGCCGCCGATAACGCGCCTACATTAACCTATGCGGCACAAACACCAACCCTTGAGCCAGCTTCCGTAGAACCAGCCCCAGCAGAACCCAACCCATGGCTGCAAGGCCCTATACCAGGAGAACCTTGGCAAGAAGACCCTTGGCAAAGAAAAACGAAAAATACCTCGACAGAACAAACCGCTAAAACCGAACACCTTTCTCAAGCGCAAAATCAACAGCTGAGTGATGAAGTCAAATTGCAGGCAAGCGTGCAAGCGGCGAGTCAATTTGATGAGTTGTTATCCCAAGGACTCGCGGCCGTCATGGCACCCTTTGCGGCAGTCAACGAGCAAGTCAAATCTTTCTACCATCATTATCAGGCTAAGGGATTAGGACCTGTCTTTTTAATGACTGTCGCAGGCATTATCACCCTGACCTTAGGCTTTGGTTATTTACTGCAATATTCAATCAACCATTGGTTTTCAGAACTTGGCAAAGCGCTACTCGGGTTTGCCAGCGCGAACGCTATCATAGTGGGCGGGATTTTTATTCGCCAAAAACGCGCGGGCATGGCGGATTTTGGCTCAGGTATTGTCGGACTCGGACTCATACTTAATTATCTCTGCGCGTACTTTATTGGGCCGTATTTTGAGTTAATTCCCAATAGCGCGAGTTTTATCTTACTGTTATTGATCACTTTGGCGGGTTATGGCCTGTCGATGCGCTTAGATGCCAAAGTGATCGCCGTGATCGCCTTAGTCGGTGGCTCGACCGCACCTATGATGCTGTTATCCCAAAGCTATGCGCCGCTATTGTATCTGCCTTATTTACTGCTTATTGGTACCGGCGCCCTTGCCCAGAGTCGCAAACTTAAGTGGCCGCTGCTACTGGAAATCACCGCCCTGTTGCACATAGGCTGCATCGAAGCTTTTAGCCATTTCATTGAATTGCCACTCAGCGACGTTGGCGGCGTCAGTCTGCTCGCGCTTATCAGTATTAATGCGTTCTTTTATCTCTACGGCATCACAGGCCTACTATTTACCAAGCAGTTTACCCATCATGATGAAAAATATAATGCACTGAGCCATCGCATACTCGCCCTACCGATAGCATTGCTCGCCTTTGTGTTATTAGAGTTGACGCAATTTACTGAGTTCGCAGGGGAAATCTTTGCGGCCAACGCACTGATTTGCGCAGCCCTCTATTGGAAGCGCACAGGCAACCTAGAAAAAGCCCGCAGCGGCTTATTGTTAGTCTTTGCAGGGAGTTTTGCAGGATTTGCCGCACTGTATTTACTCAGCCACAATTTCCTTGGATTAGTATTACTGCTCGAAGCCTTATTACTGTTGTGGATTGGCACCAAAGAAGAACTGATTTCCGTTCGCGCCGAAGCCTATGTATTGCTGCTGATGGGATTAGGGCTCAATGCGTCTAGTGTACTGACAGGCATGAGCCTTTTAGAATCAAGCTTTATCGATGGGGTGCCAATTTCTCCCTTGTCAGCTTTTGGCTTTCCACTGTTAGCACTGGCCTTAAGTTGCGCCGCCTTAGTCTTAGTGATTCAGCTATTAACACTCCATCATGCATTGCTTTCGACCCTAGAAAGTCAGCTAAACAGAGTATTAAAAGAGCTATTAAGCGGTTTTTATGTGGCGACAATTATCCTCGCGGCTTACCTTTTGAGCAGCGATTACTACCTCGCCATCTTGCCACTCGTCAGCCTATTACTACTGTATTTGAGCGCAAAGGACAGACTCGTTATCAGCGAGTTTGCTGCTTGGCTCTTACTATTGCCGCTGCTGTTTAAGGTTGTTGAAGGCATAACGCTCACAGGCAGTTTTAGCTTTAGTGCCCAGCCGCTTATAGCAAAACTGGCACGGTTTGAGTTATTTATCGCCCTACTCTTGGCCCATTATTGGTATCGTCGCCACTATAAAGATGCCTTATTTGCCAAAGCCGCTTATACGATGCAAATCTGCTGCTATTTGCTGCTGCCGCTTATTCTGCTGCCCAAAGTCATCCGCAACCATTGGGAATATACCGCTATTGCACTCTGGCTGAGCACCTTTATGAGCCTAGGTTTAGCCTACTTTGTTAAACATAAGAGTTTGAACATAGAAGCCAAAATCCTCACTTGGTTAGCGGTTCTGATGACAGCCTCGCTATGCCTTATTCACGCTTGGCAAGGACTCGCGGCGCTAGCCGTTGGCGCCCTATTTATGGGCTTCACACTGCTTCGTTATCGCCAGTTACCCGAGCATTGGCGCCCCTTGCTGCAACTACAATGGCAATTGAGCCCTTATTACTTTGCACTGGTATTGGCCGTGATCGTTTATGGCTTTAATCATTCTGAGCTAGTAGGAATAGCCATGACAGCATTAGCCTTAAGTGGTTATTTTGCATTGCTAATCCAAAGAGGTTTAAGCCTGAGAGGTGTAAGTCAGAGATCTGTAGGCCAAGCCTCATATAGCGCAAAATTCCCCCTCACCGCCGAAATCCAAGCCGCAATAAAGGAAAGCTATCATCTCGCCTATGGCCTCACTTTAGGCTTAGCCCTGTTGCCCATCATGTTGCATTTTGAGCTAACACTCGGGCTTAATCGTGATAATGCCTCGTTTGTGTTAATCGAGTTTTTATCACTGGCACTCCTAGCAAGGCTCATCTTGCAGCACGGTGCAGCAATACGCTTGCATAGATGTATCTTACCTTTACAAGGACTTAAGTGGGGTTGGCATCTGTTACTCGCCTTGAGTTACTTTATGTGGAGTTATAGCTTCGATAACATGATTGCCGCCCCACTCAGCGCGATTTTATTGGTTATCCATGGCAGTGTGTTGATGTTTATCAGCTTAAAACCACAAAATGCCGATATGATCCGCCTCGCTGCTGGGCTATTTACCTTATCGACGCTTAAAGTGCTATTACTGGATATGGCGTCCTTCGAGCTAGTGCAAAAGGTGATTGCCTTTATGCTGATCGGGGTCATTTTGCTGACTGTTTCTTACTTCTATCAAAAGGCGAGAAATCGACTGCAGCAAGATTAACATCGTTTTTAAAGCACTAAAAAAGCCGCCATCAAATTGAATCGATGGCGGCTTTTTTACTGTTAACGATTTAATAAAGCGATGAGATATCAGCTATTTAATATGGACTATTCGATACGAGCTATTTGCTCGCCAGTGCCTTATCGAGCGCCTGCGCCACATCGTTAATGATGTCGTCGATATGCTCAATCCCAACCGAGATACGGATAAGATCCTCAGACACGCCCGCCCTTGCCAGTTCATCGGCATCGAGCTGTCTGTGCGTAGTGCTCGCAGGGTGGCAGGCCAAGGATTTCGCATCCCCAATGTTCACTAAACGCAGGATCATCTGCAGTGCATCGATAAAACGTCCGCCAGCACGCTTACCTTCTTCTGCTGTGGCCGCTTTAATCCCAAAGCTGATGATCCCTGAAGCTTTTCCGCCAGTGATCTTGTGGCAATTATCCTGATAAGGGCTGCTCGGCAAGGCACCATAGTTCACCCAACTCACCGCCGGATGCAACACCAGATATTCAGCTAATGCCAAGGCATTCGAGCAATGTCGCTCCATTCTAAGGCTTAAGGTTTCAAGGCCTTGCAACAGTAAAAATGCACTGTGCGGTGACAGTGCGGCGCCGGTATTACGCAGCGGCACAACACGGCAACGACCAATAAATGCCGCAGGACCAAAGGCTTCTGTGTAAACCACTCCATGGTAAGAAGGATCGGCTTGGTTGAGTAAGGCAAATCTTTCCTTATTCGCCACCCAATCGAACTTGCCTGAATCGATAATCACCCCGCCAATCGTTGTTCCATGGCCACCAATGTATTTAGTTAAAGAGTGGATAACGATATCGGCGCCATGCACAAAGGGGCGACATAACACTGGAGTCGCGACCGTATTATCGACAATTAAAGGCACGCCATGTTTATGGGCAATCTCGGCTAAACGCTGTAAATCGACAATATTGCCGGCTGGATTACCAATCGATTCGCAGAACAAGGCCTTGGTTTTATCGTCGATCAGCTCATCGAGGCCTTCAAAATCATCGAAAGCTGCCATACGCACTTCAACGCCTTGACGCGGCAGTGTATGGGCAAACAGATTATAGGTGCCACCATAGAGCTGACTGGTGCTGACGATGTTATCGCCAACTTGAGTCAAAGCTTGAATCGCATAGGTAATCGCCGCCATACCTGATGCCACGGCCAGCGCACCTATGCCGCCTTCAATGGCCGCCAGACGTTGCTCTAGCACGCTAGTGGTAGGATTCATTATCCGAGTATAAATATTGCCAGCGACTTTTAAGTCAAATAAATCAGCACCATGCTGGGTATCATCGAAGGTATAAGAGGTGGTTTGATAGATAGGTACAGCGGCCGCCTTCGTGGTCGCTTCTGACTCATAACCGTGGTGTAATGCCAGTGACTCTAATTTCATTTTCCCTTCCTTATCCGTAGCAGCCCAGTATTCAATCGACATTGAGAATTGCACAAGATTTGTGCATGTTCAACAAGCTAACAGATAGACATCTAGAAGTCTAAAACTTTTTAACCACAGCCTTTAACTTCGGCGCAAATTGTTGCGGATAAGTTCGGCCAGCACCACGACCGCTGAGACTATCTCTGGCGAGCACTCGTATGAGGCATTCAAACGCATAAAATGGCGGAATTCGACCTGATTACTAAAGAGGTTTCCGGGTGCAATACTGATCCCACGCTCAATCGCCTGATAATAAATTTGTGTGGCGTCCATATGTGCTGGCAGCGCTAACCAGAGAAAATAGCCGCCATGGGCGAAATTGACCCCCACAGATTCGGGCAGATGCGCGCACAATAATTGATACATGGCCAATTTACGGCTGGCTAACTTTTTACGTAACTGTTTCAAATGGCGTTCATATTGCGCCGACTGAATAAAATCGGCGATGGCGAGCTGCATCGGCGCACTGGTCGATAACGTCGACATGACTTGTAAGCGTTGTAACTGCGGTGCATGGTATCCCGCCGCCACCCAGCCGACACGATAACCAGCAATCAAAGACTTAGAAAATGAGCCGCAGTGCAACACCCGTCCTTCGGTATCGAAGGCTTTTACTGGCCTTGGCGCGCTGGAATCGACATAGAGTTCTTGATAAACATCATCCTCAATCAGACTGACCTTATGCTCGTTTAGTAGCTGATAAAGCGCCTGTTTTTTAGCATCCGATAAACTGCAACCTAAGGGATTTTGATGTTGGCTCATCAACCAGCAGGCTTTCACTGGATAGGTATTTAACACTTCTGCCAACGCCTCGAGATCAATCCCCTGTTGTGGATCGGTAGCAACCGCAATCGCCCTGAGTTTAAGCCGTTCAATGGCTTGCATCGCGCCATAAAAGGTCGGTGATTCAATGACAACCCAATCACCCGCTTGAGTCAGCGTCGCTAAGCTCAAGTTGAGCGCCTCCATGGCACCCGAGGTAATGATGATTTCGTCGGGCGAAATGCTCATGCCCAATTTGGCATAACGTTGGGAGATAGCCTTACGCAGTCCCGCATTGCCTGGCGGTAAATTATCGGCGGCAAAAGAAGGTGACATGTGCCGAGTCACCTTAACTAAAGATCGCGCCAGTGCTTGTTGCGGGAATAAACTAGGATCGGGAAATCCTGAGCCAAAGGGCACTATATCCGCCTGCTTTGAAGCCTGCAGAACATTGAATACAAACTCATTAATATCCACGCTATCGGAAAGATAAATCGGCTTTTGTCGCTCGGGATAACGAAAGGCTTCTCCCTGCCGCGCGATTAATTCCGGCTTTGGCGCCACTAAATAGCCAGACTTAGCCTGCGCCGAGATCACGCCTTGGCTTTCCAATAACTGATAGGCATTGAGCACTGTCATCAGACTCAAACCCGAATCGGCCACAGTTTGGCGCAGCGACGGCAACTTGTCCCCCGCCTGCCAGACACCTTGGGCTATTCGTGTCTTTAATTCCTGCGCTAACTGCTCGTACTTCGTCATCTGTTATAGCCAAGTCAAGATATTCTGTGTCTGTTATAGCCAGCATATCCCATGGTCTAATAGCACACAAGCTTTCACCGTGGAGCCAATTTAAGGCTTAGCGGACACTGCATTAATGAATGCCTTTGTAACGAGACTCTTATCTCTCGAGGAAATTATGTTTGATTTTGATGCCACTGTACTTGCTAGGATCCAATTTGCTTTTACCATCTCTTTTCACATTATTTTCCCCGCCATCACTATCGGCCTCGCCACTTATCTGGCGGTATTAGAAGGCTTATGGCTGAAAACGGCGAATCAGGTGTACCAACAACTCTATCAATTTTGGTCGAAGATTTTTGCCATAAACTTTGGCATGGGCGTGGTCTCAGGCATAGTGATGGCCTACCAATTTGGTACCCATTGGAGCGCTTTTTCCGCCTTCGCGGGCAGCGTAACTGGGCCGCTACTCACCTATGAAGTCCTCACCGCCTTCTTCCTCGAAGCGGGTTTTCTGGGGGTCATGCTATTTGGTCAGCAGAAGGTAGGTAAAAACCTGCATTTCTTCGCCACTTGTATGGTCGCCACGGGCACGATTATCTCGACCTTCTGGATCTTAGCTTCAAACAGCTGGATGCAGACGCCCCAAGGTTTTGAAATCGTGAACAATCGCGTTATTCCAGTGGATTGGTTTCAGATAGTGTTTAACCCTTCATTTCCCTATCGTTTAGCCCATATGACAGTGGCGGCCTTTATTTCATCGGCTTTCTTTGTGGGCGCATCGGCGGCTTGGCACTTACTCAAAGGTAACGACACGCCCGCGATCCGCAAGATGTTGTCTATGGCGATGTGGATGGCGTTAATTGTCGCACCGCTGCAAGCTGTGATTGGCGATTTTCATGGTTTAAATACCCTTGAATATCAACCTGTAAAAGTCGCGGCGATGGAAGGCCATTGGCGTAATGAGGGTGACAAACCCACACCGCTTATCTTGTTTGCCATTCCCGATATGGACGCAGAGAAAAACCACTTCAGCCTCGAAATCCCAGGGCTCGCGAGCCTGATCTTAAAGCATGATTTAAGCAAACAAGTGCCAGCCTTGACTGAGTATCCCGCCGAGGACAGACCCAATGTGTTGTTAGTGTTCTGGAGTTTTAGGCTCATGGTCGGCTTAGGCTTATTGATGATTTTTGCTGGACTGTGGAGTGCTTATCTCAGGCGCAAAGGCAGCCTCTACAGCAACAAACACTTTCTACGATTTGTACTCGTGCTCGGCCCCGCCGGATTGCTCGCCACACTAGCGGGCTGGTTCACTACCGAGCTTGGCCGTCAACCTTGGGTGATCCAAGGATTGATGCGCACTCAGGATGCCGTGTCTTCCCACAGCGTTACCCACTTGAGTATCAGCCTAGGAATTTTCATCGTCAGTTACTGCGGCATCTTTGGCGTTGGTTATCGCTATATGATGCGACTCATCCGCAAAGGGCCAGATAGCGCAGCAACAAGCCATTAATTTTAATCTAGTTTTACTTATTCAATCTTAAACATATTTAAGGGCTCACCATGGAATTCGATCTACCCTTGATTTGGTTCGGGATCATCATTTTTGCCACCTTAATGTATATCGTGATGGATGGCTTTGATCTCGGCATCGGCATACTGTTTCCCTTCATTCACGATGAGGACGACAGGGATATTATGGTTAATACCGTCGCCCCCGTTTGGGATGGTAACGAAACTTGGTTAGTGCTCGGCGGCGCTAGTCTGCTCGGTGCCTTTCCCCTTGCCTATGCCATAGTGCTCGAAGCACTAACCATACCGCTGCTCATCATGCTGCTGGCATTGATTTTTCGCGGCGTGGCATTTGAGTTTAGATTTAAGTCGGGTGCAGAAGCTAAACCATTCTGGGATAAAGCGTTTATGTTCGGTTCTATCACGGCCACCTTTTCACAGGGCGTAGTACTGGGGGCGTTTATCTCCGGCATTTCGGTGAGTAACCAACAATTTAGCGGCGGTAGTTTCGATTGGTTAACGCCCTTCTCACTTTTCTGCGGTTTTGGTCTTATGCTGGCCTATGCTCTGCTCGGCGCGACTTGGCTGGTGAAAAAATGCCAAGGCGAGCTTAAAACGACCATGCAACAACTCGGCAGAGCACTGACCTTATGCCTGTTGATGACCATAGGTTTAGTCAGTTTATGGACGCCTTTTGTGCAACCCAATATTGCCCTGCGCTGGTTTAGTTTACCAAATTTATTCTACTTCGCCCCAGTGCCAATACTGGTATTAGCCTGCAGTTGGGCCTTGATAAAATCCCTAAATCGTGATGATAACTATCAGCCATTCCTACTCACTCTAGGGCTGATTTTCTTAGGATTTAGTGGCTTAGGGATCAGCATCTGGCCACACATTATTCCACCCAACATCAGCCTTTGGCAGGCAGCAGCCCCCGACAGCAGTCTAAGCTTTATGCTCGTCGGCGCCCTGATGATCATCCCGCTGATTTTGGTTTATACCTTTTGGAGCTACTACGTGTTCCGCGGCAAAGTAACCAAGGATGCAGGCTATCACTAGCCATGACTCAGGTAAAAGAGGCTTCCCACAACACGACCTAAGCTAACTTGGCTTAGGTCGCTGATTCACCTTAGATGACTTTACATATGCAGGAGATCAACATGACGACCCAAACGAAATCCCTCGCCTATCGACTCGGCTGGTTAGTGCTGATTTGGTGTACAAGCGTAAGCTGTCTGTTCCTCGTCTCTATGTGTATCAAAATACTTTTAAAAGGTGCGGGCTTAACAACCTAAGTAAATATTGACTTTAGAAGCTTATATTAAGGCTTAATTCAGTTAGTGCCCATAGCATCTAGTGACAATGCACTAGAACATTCAATGGTTGAATTAATTTGGCTTTCAGTTCTGCCAAATTAACAAGTGCTCAGTTTACTTTACGAGTGCTAGCATTAAATTGACAAAGACTAGCCCCAATACGGCAAAGTTAAAACCATGTTAAATCCAGTTTTACTGTTATCAGTATATTCAGCAAGATTAGCTTAGTTAGGCTTGCTTTATATTTTTACTTGACCTATGGTATCAGCCAAGCAATTACTTATTTAGTTAATGGCAAGATTTAGTTAACAGCAAGGCCGATATACTAAATCGATATACAAAAAATAAATAATCAATCGAATATCAACTTTTGACTGGAGATGTAACACTATGTTTAGCACTGCATTTTCATCACTATTTTCCCATGTGTTAGCTAACACATCTAGTTCAGTAAGCTCAATCCGCCTCTCGCTCAAATTCCCAGTCTAAGCCGAGCGTCACTCGCGCTCGGCAGAATTATAACTTCTTGTGAAATAAGCACAGAGTAATACTCATTTTAATTTCTATGCTTATATTTTAACTTTGTTATTTCAGAGGCGGCAATGGCATATTCTTTTTTTAGTAGTCTTTTCCAGAATTTTATTCTAAAAACTGAAACCTATTATTTACAAAACAGTTTTAATGCCTCTCTACGCCCAACGGCTTTGGCAGGCGTGATTAGTAAGCTTGAGCAGCTAAAGCATGATACGACGAGTGATAAAGTGACTGTGGGACGAGAAATTCACTTAGTTAATCTGCAGGATCAGCAAGAGTACCAAATTGAACTCGTGTATCCACCAAGGCATAAACCCAGTGCAGGACGTTTCTCTGTCATATCAGATTTAGGCGTCAGCTTACTTGGGTTATCAAAGGGCGAACTGGCAGAGGTGAGCATTTTAGGCAAACCAGTTCTGTTTATGATTAAAGATGTCAGTTTAACGAAAAAACAACCTAAAAAGTCTGTATAAGAAAAATCATTTGGCATACTTTTTTGTAAATGGCTATTGAGTATTGCTACTTGACAACATTTCATAAAATTTTAAAGATATGATTATTAGGCTGTAAGCATTTTAAAATAAAGCATGTTCAATTCAGTGGCAACATGCTTTGAACTCGCTATTAGCGGCGGCTTATAGCGGCATTTTCAACATAATATAATAAGAGGGAATGTTATTTTGAAGTCATTAACTGGCCGCGATATTTATTAAAGAGACACTTTAAATAAGTTTAACACTGCAATTAACGACTCTTTGCAACTATTTACGTATAAGTCATGGCAGCGCTTTAGAGTAAACAGCAAAGGGGTTAAGAGGTTTAGCACGGCGCCTCAATCGTTAAATTTATTTTTATACTCTTTATAAATAAACCGTCTCAATTAAAGCCTGAAATAAAAAATTGAGCCCAACTATCGAAACCGATTTGCGGCGCGGGTTCGGATAGTAACCTTCACTTTGGAGTTTATATCTATGAGTAAAGAAAAAAACAAAAAACCGCCAATGAAAACCTTAAAAGAGAAGCGTCAAGATAAACGGAACCGCCAAAAGGCTTCCGACTAACTTATCTAACTCTGTAAAAAACCTTAAATCCTCTCTTTAAATAGGCCGAAAATAGGGTGTTAATACTTTAGCACCCTATCTTATTTCACAGTTTCCCCACAATATTTTTAGTGCATCATCTAGCGCGACTTTCACATAGGATCTCATTATCTCGCCTTTATTAAGCCTTACTCCATCAGTCACTCAATCACAATCGGCGGCGATACTGCTCAGGTGAGCACTGAGCATATTTTTTAAACATCACGATATAAGGCGAAGTTTGGTTATAGCCGAGCGTCAATGCCACCTCTTTGATTGCAAGTCCCTGACGTAATAGTTGTAAGGAATAGATAAACTTATGCCTTTGTCTTAGCTCAGTAAAACTCATCCCCAGAACTTCTTGGCAACGACGAGCTAAAGTACGCTCTGTGGTATGTAATTCACTCGCCCAAGATTTAAAGGTTTTCGAACTCGCAGGGTCGGCTTCAAGTGCCAACAACAACGGCTGTAACAGTTTATCTGAAACGGTGGGCAGAAATTGCGGTAGAGCTTTACCCAAGGTCAGCTGATCGAGCAAAACCTCAACCAGTCGCTTATCCGCCGCAGTTTCTGCCACAGTGACTTGCCGCTCCCGCAGATCGTTAACGATCGATTGGGCAATGGATGTTACGGCTAAAAGACAGGTCTCTATGGGAAAAGCCGCAGCCCGGTCGGCAACTATATTCATCGAGCAATAATGAATACTGCGCCGAGTGTAACTTTCATGTTCTATCCCCGCAGGAACCCAAATCGCATATTGTGACGGCGATAAAAACCGTTGCCCTGCAGCATGTAACTCCATAATTCCACCGCTGATTAACTGCAGTTGCCCCCAAACATGTTGATGTTTTGGCGTTACCGTATTTGGCAGGAAAGCTTCATAGTTGAAGAAGATATCTGCAGCAGGCTCTTGCTCTGCCGTGAGCGGATGGTAAACCGTGCGCATTTTGATGCCCTCAAAGCTATGGTGGTCCAAAAACTCAAACGAAATCGCTAACCCAGATTACGCTTGTCCGTAGAGGAACTGACCTTGTCTGATAAGCGATATTTATATCATAACCGACCATGGATAATAGCCGCTAATCTATTATCTGGATGCTTAAGTGATAAGCCATAAGCTAAGGCCAGTCACTTTAGCCAGTACCTAAAGGCAAGACCATGCTGTATTTGTTTCCCCTGTTGGCCGTATTAATTTGGGCAGGCAATTCGATAGTCAACAAGCTCTCATTTGGGATTATCGATCCTGAAGCCATAGCATTTTACCGTTGGTTTTTCGCTATGTTATTGTTAACCCCCTTTGTCGCAAGTCGCGTCTGGCAAAAACGCCAAGTGATACTACCTTTGTTACCTAAGTTCGCTACTTTGGCTTTGTTAGGTATGGTACTAAACCAAAGTCTGGCCTATTTTGCGGCGGCAACCACCACGGCAACAAATATGGCATTAATCACCTCTCTCGTGCCTATGATCAGTCTGTTTTTAGCCGTGCCATTACTCAAGCAAAAATTATCACCGTTAGCCTTTGGTGGCACCTTAATCTCGCTATTTGGATTGATTTTTATGCTCAGTCACGGCGATATGATGAACCTTGCCATCGGCGTGACCCAAGGTGATTTACTGTTGCTCTTTAGCGCCTTTGTGTATGCGCTCTATGGCGTATTACTGAAACGCTGGCAACTACCACTACCGACTTGGGAATCGGTTTATATTCAAGGACTCATAGCCGTATTCATGCTGACACCACTGCTGTTTACAAGTCCCAGCATAGCGATCAGTGCCCAATCAGCACCACTGATACTTTACGCTGCTATCGCTGCCTCACTTTTAGCGCCGTGGGCTTGGATCAATGGCATAAGCAAACTCGGCGCCGATCGCACCTGCGTATTCTTTAATTTAATGCCTATTATTGCGGCGATACTGGCGGCCATCATCCTAGATGAAACCTTAGCCATTTATCATTATATTGGCGGTTCTATGGTCATTATTGGCGTCATGCTAGTGCAGATAAAACCTAAGCCTAAAGTCATCCCTACCCTAGCTTGTCCTGAATAATCCAAAGTAATGCGTCAACGCCTTGGTAATAGTGACCAAGGCGGTTTCGCTTATTTCAATGCGTACAAAATCCCATCGCAATCTGCTGCACGCAAAGGCAATTCTATAAATAACGGCTAAGCTATTTATTAAGTTATTAATGGAGATCGTCCTATGTTTAACAGTATTCGCGTTAAGTTTTCACTGATGTTTGCCATTATGGCGACAGCCCTCATTGTCATGGCAGTCACCGATGCTATGCAAAGCCGTGCTACTGTGAAACAGATGCAGGAATTTAGTCAGTTATTTAATCCCGCAATTTCGGCAATTCTCAATGCAGATCGCGACCTTTATCAAGCGCAGCTAAGTGAAGAAGTGTTATTGAGGGAAGAATTATCTGCCGATAATCGCAAGAGTGAGATTGATAACTGGCAAGAGAATGTCGATCAAGCCCGTGACAGAATGGGCGAATTTAAAAAAATCCTTACAGATCACCTGCAAGTACTGCAATCAACTAATGGCTTTGAGGCGCAGTTTTCTCTCTGGTATCAAGCCTCATCAGAGGTCATTAATGCCGTCAAAAGTAATGATTTTGAACGCGCGAAACAACTCCACGAAACCAAATCCAAGCAAGAATTTAAGGCATTAAGAGATATCTACAATGCCGCGGGCGAAGCCGCCGATAACAGAGTAAAAGAGCTAGATTTACAAGCAACGGAACAGGCAACCACCCAAACCCAAATATCCTTAACGATAGCAAGCTTAGTCGCCATTGTGGCGCTGTTGATTGCCTACTTCGGCCCTAAAATCATAGTCAATGCAATTGAAGATATCACTAGCAGGATCAATGACATTGTCGATGGTGACGGTAACTTAACCCAAAGGATCCCTATCACACGTCAGGATGAAATCGGCGAGCTCGCCCATGCATTTAACTTATTTGTAGAGCAGCTACAGCAAATGGTCATCTCGATTATTGGTCAAACTAAAGATGTGAGCCAAACCGTTGAAAGCCTTGCAACTAAGTCAGCTACCACAATCAACATCAGCCATGAACAAGAGCAGTTTGTCGATACTATTGTCACAGCAGTAAATGAAATGAGTGCAGCCGTAAGAGAAGTCGCCAGTAACGCTCTTCATACTGCCACCGAAATCACTAAGGTGAATGACCAAACAGTAGAGGGTAAGAATATCCTCGCCCAGTCCGTTAATCATATTCAGCAACTGTCTGAATCAGTTAAAAATGCAGTGACAGTTATTGAAAAACTTTCAGTCAATTCTGCCAATATTGCCTCAGTGCTTGATGTGATCCGCTCAATCGCTGAGCAAACTAACCTCCTTGCCCTTAACGCGGCCATTGAAGCGGCGCGCGCTGGCGAACAGGGCCGTGGCTTTGCCGTAGTTGCCGATGAAGTACGTACACTGGCGAGTCGTACCGAAACCTCAACCCAAGATATTCAGCGCATGATTGAAGAGTTGCAACGCGGAGTAAATGATGCGGTTAAAAGCATTGAATCGGGAGCTAGCCTGACCACATCAACCGTGACCCTCGCCAGCCAGACCCAAGATGCATTAGATGAAATTCTAAACTCCACCTCTAAGGTCAGTGAGATGTCCACTCAAACGGCGACTGCGACCGAAGAGCAAACCCATGTGACCGAAGAAATTAATCGTAACTTGACCGAATTATCCGATAAAACAAGATACTGCAACTTAGTCATTCAAGAGACTCAGCAAATCGTCGTCAACACTAAGGCTATTTGCAGCAATCTACAAAAAGAAGTGGCGCGATTTAAAGTCGCTTAAGATAAATGACTAACGATAAATGGTTAGCGATAAGCTATTGAAACGAAAAGAGTGCCCAATGTAGGCACTCTTTTTAATGGAAATAATACCAAGCAAAGCTTGAAGACAATAAAAGCCCACAACCGTATGCAAGTTGTAAATAACGGTAACGAAACCCAAGTTGTATCGATTCACCCGTTAAAGTGCGAATAACAGTACTAACTGCTTAATGTTAACTCACAGTAATGATTGAATTTCTAATTCAATCATCTGCAAAAGCTGTAAAACAGCCAAAAGATACATCAATCAAAACTGACTAATTGACCACCCAAGTGAGTAATTTTTTCAGCGGCCAAGTCGGGATTAAGATAGCCTGCGACTTTCGTTAACGCATCGGCGCGCCAAGCAAAAGAGGCTCTCACACTAACAATACGCTCGCTTTCAGCATCGACGTTCGTATCGGCAACATTGCCAGTTGGCAGTAATAGTGCAGGGTAATCATGACTTAAGGTTTGTGAGACCCTTGAGCTAGCGAGCGCCATATTGCTAACGCAGAGCTTTTGGTTCGCTCCTAATGGACCGCGGCACACTACATTTAAAGATGCACTGCCAAAAACTTTTAAATCGCCACCCGCATTGACCCAACCTCCGCTCACGCCAGCGCGACGCAGCTCACTCACTGCCATATCAACCGCATAACCTTTAGCTATACCATCTAAGGTTAAAATTAGCGGTCTAGCTAATCGCGCTTGATTACCTTTTATTTCAATATCTTGCCAGTCACCTTGCAATAACAATGGCATACCAAGGTAAGCAGGCAAAGCGCCGCGAGACATCATTTCGCCGCCAACGGTACAATTGAATAAGTTGTTGCTCGCCTTACCCAGCCCCTTAGCCAACTTGAGCACTCGTAAACTATCTTGGCTTAACGTTACCCATATTCCCGGCTGCCGATTTAACTGATTTAACTCGCTGTCCTGTTGATGGAAGCTCAGCAACCGCCCAATATGGGTCACACGCGAAAAAGCCGCGCTAATAGCCGCTTCCAATGCTTTATCTTTAAGTTGTACCTCACCGCTTTGATTTGGCAGTGACTCGGCAGCGATTTCCACCAGCGTTCCGAGTAATGGCTTAGCGCGACGTATCATGATAATACCCACTGTGGTAGGAAGATTTGAGGGATCAGCAATAAACGCTTCATCCAGTTAAATTTAAACAAAGCACTAAGAGTAATTAACATAATTTGTGCGGATTCTATTAAAGTCTCTACTTCAATACAAATTGTTGCCATTAGTTTTTATGGGGATTTTAGATGCTTGAAACTGTTTTACATTTAAAAACAATAGATTGCTTATTAAGGTTTTATTAAAGTTATTTGACTTATCATTGCTATCACAACGCTGCACAAGCGAACTAAGTCAATACGTCCCCAAATGAGCCCTATTGATTAATGCCACTCATCATTTACGCTATTTATGCTGTCTTACCCACCAACAACTCAAACTAAATGGAGCAATAAATAGCCGGCTTACTCCATCACACCAGTCATCCGCTTAAATTTTACGCTATTCCATTCAGTTGAAATACACGCTAAATCAGATATAAACCCTCTAACTCAATCTAAATGAAAACAGGTAAATTATTGATTAGTAATTAAAATAAAGACTAATTTTCATCTTATACAACCTATTAATAACCTAGCGATCACAACGGAAGTAAAAACATCTAGACGTCTAAATTGACAGGTTATCAGGGATCAAATATGCTTTGCCTCAAGTTGCTAGGATACGATGCCGAGGCAACACTGAATTTAAGCGAGTTTGACTGCCAAGGATCCTGCGGAAAAACCCTAAGCGAAAGAGAGATAACATTTGAGCAATCCAACAGCAGCACAGCACAGCCCGGCATCTTTTATTGCCCTGTTGCCATTATTTGTTTTCCTTGGTCTTTTCATTGGCGCGGGTGTGTATTTCCAAAGCCAAGGTGTCGACTTTGCCTTCTATCAATTACCCAGCGTTATCGCTATTTTACCTGCAATCATTCTGGCGTTGATTTTATCAAAACAGAAATTAAATCAATCGATTGATACCTTTATCGGCGGTATTGGTCACAGCAATATTATTGCTATGTGTTTAATTTACTTACTTGCAGGCGCCTTCGCTGCAGTCGCTAAAGCCACTGGCGGCGTCGATGCTACTGTTGCTCTTGGTTTATCGTTAATACCATCGAACCTGTTACTACCTGGTTTCTTCGTGATTGCCGCTTTTATCGCAACGGCCATGGGAACCTCTATGGGGACAATCGCGGCTGTCGCTCCCATCGCCCTAGGCGTAGCCGACCAAGCGCAAATCGACTATGCACTGATGGCGGGAGCCGTGATGTCTGGCGCCCTATTTGGTGACAACTTGTCGATTATTTCCGATACCACAATTGCAGCTACGCGCACCCAAGGCTGTGATATGAAAGATAAATTTCGTGAAAATTTGATTTTCGCTATCCCCGCATCACTGCTAACCTTAATCGCCTTTGTATTTGCCGGACAAGGCCAAGCAGAATTAGCAACGCAGAATATCGATCTTATTAAGGTCATTCCTTATCTGACCATTTTGATCTTAGCCGTGGCGGGTCTGAACGTATTTGTGGTCTTGACCTTAGGTATCTTATTAGCGGGCGCAACCGGCCTGTTTACTATGGATTACGGCGTGATCCAATTCGGTAAAGATATTTATGCTGGCTTTAGCAATATGCAGGAGATTTTCATTCTGTCTATGCTAGTGGGTGGTTTAGCCGCACTCATGCAGCAGCAAGGTGGTCTTGCCTTTGTGAGTAAACAGATTGAAAAGCTGATCACTCGTTTCTCTAAGGCGCAAGGTGAAGCTTCATGCCGTGCAGCTGAGCTAGGTATGGCAGGTATAGTCGCAGTGACTAACTCTTGTGTGGCTAACAACACGGTTTCTATCGTGGTGACGGGTGATATTGCAAAAGACTTAGCAGAGAAGCATGGCGTGAGTCCAAAACGTGCCGCCAGCATACTCGATATTTTCGCCTGTATTATCCAAGGTTTGATCCCGTATGGTGCACAGGCACTCTTGATTGCTTCGACCTTTAGCATCACGCCATTAGCAGCGGTATCACACGCTTGGTACTGTATGATTTTAGCCGTAGTGGCTGTTGCGATTGTAATTTTCCGCAAACGACACTAAATGATATTTGAGTCGCATGAGTAAAATCTAACGTTTATGACAAGGAACGCACTAGGCGTTCCTTGTCATTTTAAAGCCCTCTTTTGACGAAAAAGCATCAACTCGCTTGCCTTCATTAAACAATTCAGGCAAGTTACCGCATTCAATGTGGTCATATCCCATCAGCATATTTTTAGTCTCCATGAATCCTCTTTATCACCAAGAACCAAGTTATTACGATCTACATCGTCTTATTACATGGTTGATTGTAGGCGCAGCCTTTATTAGTGCTTCTGGAGTTTTAATTGCTATTTATGCTGAATATCAAAACATTGGAGTTCAAGTCTTACAAATACGAGCTGATTTTTTAGGTAACTATATCAACTCCCCCCTCGCTTATGTGTTTAATTTAAGCTTATTGGCTGCAGGGCTCTGCATACTCATTTCAATGACTGGGCTCTACTTACTAAAACTGGATACGTTCAGCCAATGCATCGCACTTACAGGTGCTTGGGTAGGAGTCTCTGTGATTTTGATGGGAATATTCCCCATTAATTTTTTGAGCATACACAGAATAGTTTCAACGAGTTATCTATTAAGCACCCTCATCTTACACAGCCTTGTGATTATAGCGGGGATAGTGCCTCGGTTTATTTGCCCAAAGCCACTGTTCTATTTAAGCCTGATCAGCTTTTGTAGTGCAGTGAGTTTAACCCTGCAATTAGATTGGACAATATTGGATTTCCCTCCCTGTGTGCCCCAAACACACTTTTGTACTGTTTCAGCCAATATGTGGCTCCAAACTAACTTGAGTATTATTTGGTGTTTAAGCCTAGCCTTTGCAATGCAGCGCCTATCAAAAATACTGTATCATCGCGCCCAAGAACGCCAAATACTTTAGGGTAATCCATGCGCTTAGCAAAATACCTCGCCCAGTGTGGCATAGGCTCACGCCGTGAAGCCTGCCGTTTGATTGAGGCTGGGCGCATCACACTCAATGGCGGTATCGCCCGCCACACAGATCCCATCTGTTTAGACGAGTCATTACACTGCCTCGACCGTATTGAGTTTGATGGCAAACCTATCACTAAAGCCGAAACGCTCGCCTATTGGGTATTTAACAAAGCTGTGGGCACAGATTGCCGTCTGCTTGAGCAGGATGAAACGAGCCTCATACACCTACTTCCCAAAGCACCAAGACTCTACCCCGTCGGCAGACTCGATAAGGACTCCCGCGGCCTACTGGTGTTAACTAACGATGGTGAGCTGACCCATAAACTCATGCACCCCAGTTTTGCCCACAGCAAAACCTACCATGTACGCCTCGATAGGCCATTCGCAGATGATTTTGTTGAGCAAATGGCAAGTGGAGTGCGTTATAAAGACCTGCAAACCCTGGCCTGCCAAGTCCACCGCCTCAGTTCGGACAGCTTTGAAATCGTGCTGACTCAGGGATTAAATCGACAAATTCGGCGTATGTCCAGCGCCTTAGGCTATAAGGTAATTGACTTACAGCGCGTCGCATTAATGACATTAACGCTAGAATCCTTAGCCGAAGGAGCGATGCGGCCACTCACCCCACAGGAAGTTGCAGTGCTTAAAGCCGCAGTGACAATTTAGAGAAAGACAAGTGGCGAATACACTCAAGCTACTAACCTCAATTTTAGACAAATGCCCGCGTGAACAATATCTTCCAATGAACTCCAATGAAGATAGAAACGCCTGAGATGACTCAGGCGTTTCTATAAAACGAAGCTCCCCTTTCAAGCTTATTAATATGAGCTACTTTTTATCGGAACGAAGTACTAACTCCACTCTGCGATTCAGTTTTTGTCCGGCGTCATTAGTATTGCTGGCGACAGGGCTATATTCCCCGTTACCGTGGGCGGTTAATTGGGCCGACGGAATTTGAAACCCGTCACTCAACTGCTTAATCACAGCTGCGGCGCGGCGCTCCGACAGGCTTTGATTGTAACTCCGCTCGCCCTTGTCATCGGTATGTCCAACCACATAGAAACTCAGTGTCGGATGCAGCTTAAGATAGCTTGCCAGCACCTCCAGTACAGGTTTGGACTCAGGCAACATGCGCTCACTGTCATAATCAAACAGCAATCCCTCCAACGTCGCCTTGCCAGTTTGGCTAATCGCATCGGTCAAAGCATTGAGGTCAATCGCCACTCGATCATCCTTCAGAGTAGAGAGTTCCATTACCCTGAGGGTAGTATCGGCAGGTGTGCCATCGAAATATCCTTGGGAATAGATATCGAAGTAAACATCGCCCTTTGCGTGACTAAGCTTAAACAGCTGATACTCCTGCCATTCGTCCTCTTTATCGTCCTTGATTAATTTGATGGCATTAATCAGGCTATCATCGTCGCCGCAAGCCGTGCCTTTGCAATGGAATACCCGCTCTGCTGCAAGCTTTTGTGCGGCTGCGGCATAATTGCTGTTAATTTCAAACAGGGAATAGCTTTCAGGCATCTGATAACTTATTTGGGTAAGCTTGGTGTCCAGCGATTTGGTTTGATAATTTGCGCCCGAGATCCCCACTAATACAGGCACTTGGGTAAAGTTAGTTTGTTTGTAACTTGTAATATAACTGCCGGGCATACGTCCCAGCAAAGGATGGTCTGTCGAGCCTTGAGCATCGTCACTACGCCTATCTTTAATCTCAATGTTCTTCGGCGCCTGCTGTAAAAAGTCACTATTCGCTTGGATTAAGTCCAGCGGCTCAGGGATAGCGTCGAGAATATCGACTTGCAGATAGGTATATCTGTCCTCGCGATTGACGACATAGATACTGGTGTAAACCTCACCGCGAGTACCTTTCAGTTTTGCCGCCACGTAAGCACTGTGATAGTCGGCATTCACTTCTCTAAGCGGCTTTAGTTGTCTTTGCATAGCTTGCCCGTCGCCGCAGGATGCTGCCGTGCAATTAAATAACACTTCGGCATTAAGCTTTTTTAGCTGTGCCAAATAGTTATTGATCACATGTTCAGGACTATACCCCTCGGGTAACTCAACGCTTTGTCGAGTCAATTTTCCTGATACAGGCAACAGAGTGAACTTGTCACCATTCCCTGCGGTGATAAGTTCAAAGGACGTAAAGTGGATGTGCTTTTCTTTAGGCGATTTGGCATCAGGAAAGGGAGTAAACAGCGATTCAGCATTCACCGCAAAAGTGGCGACACCGCAGGTCGCGGTCAAAAGTACAGCACTCAATAACGTCTTATGTCCCATAAAAAATCCTTTTCAGTGGGTAAATAGAAATTTAGCTCATAGCTTAAAAACATAAGCGCGAACGATATTACGATAAAATAAAAAATAATTCAGCCTAGATATTACTGCAAAGATTGAGACATATTTTCAGACTGCAGAAGCCACCGCCTTAGTTACATCACGATTAATAGCAGTATCATAATCAAAACCATCTATGACATATAAGCAGTTTAATAACCAAATCAAAATTATATTAGAGTGAGCAGAGTTATACCGTTAATTAGTAAGAAATCCTTCTTTCGTGTTATAGCCATCTGCAATACATCACCTTATAAAGGGAAATAATTTTTTTCCGAAAGCCTTATCTTTATATGTTGATGAAATTACAGATAGAAAATGTTTACTCATTCAGCAAACACGGGTGACGTTAACGGATACAAAGACGATGCCGAAAACGAGTCGTTAATAACAAAGAAATAATCAAACTAAGGCTATAGCTTTATTTGATTTTTTCCGTTTCTGGCTAGCTAAATTCATGCTCAAAGGACTTTGCAAAAATGCGATTCAGAATAATGTTATCTCACGTAAAACTTTTACTTTGTATATCGCTGCTCGGCGCTACACCTACTTCTATAGCGGAAGAAAAAGCGGTAACTGTGCAAAGTATCCTTGCTAATGCACCTAAACCCCATGAGGTTGAATTTGCTCGTAAAGGCGTAGCAGAAACAAGCATAGAGAATGCTTGGGAGCGGCCATGCCCATATAACAGTTCTCGCTTGCTCTTTGACGATTCGGGCGATATTGACTTAGACGAAATTCATCTCCGTTGTCGCCGCTGGCAAGACTGTAAGACGATGGGAGCTTCAGCGAGTCAGTTTACTGAAGGTTTTTTCAAGCACCATAAAACTGGGGAGGAAATTCCTCAGCAGTGGAAAAAAGATGGCGAAGACTTGGCCAAAAATGACGCAGAATTTGGTGGCGGTTCGGAGCACTCTTATAACTACGCCTTGAAGTTTGCTGAAGAAAACTGGCGCTTGTTTGAAGGGCGAAGTGCTAGTGAAGCTGACAAACTCGTTAAAAAGCAATTCTGGCAATGGTGCGCTGTCGAACCTTTGTCGATTTGGAAAAGTAAACTCGATGATTAGGATTGGCATGTATTTCAATTTCATATCAACAGTGACTAGGGTGTAAAAATGCGATTCAGAATAAGGTTATTTCAGACAAAATTTTTACTTTGTGTCTCGCTGTTCAGCGCAGCAGCTTTTTCCATTGCAGAGGAAAAATCCGGCTATGACTTGTTATTGGAGATGTTTCCTAAGCCTTATGAGATTGAACTGGCGCGCAAAGGTATAGCCGAAACCAATATCGATAAGGCTTGGGAACGAGCTTGCCCCTATCGAGAGCTAACAGGAACGACTGAGGCGGAGGACGAGTATTTCTTTCGCTGCAAACGTTGGGACGAGTGTGTGTCGGCAGGCAGTTCGGCCAGCGTTTACACAGAGGGGTTCTTCAGAAACCAGCAACTGGATCCCAATGCACAAGTACCGTGGGAGCACTACCGGGATGTTCTGTTGGAGGGGGTTGATTTAGAAAGGGTCACCGGTCACTTGAGACAGTATGCCCTGAAATCTGCAGAGGAAAATTGGCGCTTGTTTGAGGGGCGGGATGCTGCCGCGGCAAGTGACTTGGTTGAGAAGAAATTCTGGCAATGGTGCTCTGCCGAACCTTTGACTTTATGGAAGGCTGAGTATCAATAGCAGGCGTCCCCACACCCTAGCAACAAATTTAATGTGAATAAAGGCTGAGCATTCAAGCATCGCCGTCGGCTTTTCCATGCTCTCGATATCGGAAGAGTTCACGGCGGGGAGATAAAAAAGGACGGAGATAAAGGGATAAAGAGGACAGCCATATCTTTTGTGTTTTGTGCCCCTTCTACTAGGCTTTACATTATCTTGCTTTTGTTTGTGTGGAGCTTGTGATGACCTCAGCCAGAAGACAGTTAATTGATGCCAATACAACGCCTTTCTATCATGTGATAAATCGCTGTGTTAGAAGGGCTTTTTTGTGTGGTGAGGATAAACTCACTGGTCGCAGTTACGAGCATAGGCGCGGCTGGATTGTTGATAAAATCATTGAAATCGTGCTGACGCAAGGCTTAAATAGGCAAATTCGGCGTATGGCCAGCGCCTTACGCTATAAGGTTATTGTAGTGGTCAAGTAAAATTGGCCACGGTTTTAGAGTCATTCCAATATAAACGTTCTGACTCATTTGGCGTTAACCCACCATTATATTGATGGGGTCTGGTCTCACTGTAGTATCCAGTGATGTAATTTGTGATCTCTTTATCTGCTTCTGTAAAATTCCCATAACCATTGGCGGGTATCCACTCAGATTTCAAACTTCTAAAGAAACGCTCCATTGGTGCGTTATCCCAACAATTCCCGCGGCGACTCATACTTTGCTCAATCTGAAGACGCCATATTAATTGTCTGAATTTCAAGCTCGTGTAATGCGAACCTTGATCGCTGTGATATATCACATTCTCAGGCTTACCCCTTAACTCA
>NZ_JAKKRW010000015.1:0-134193 GCF_025653905.1 Shewanella sp. SM71 | reverse complement strand
AGTAGTTCAACACCTGTGAATCTGAGTCAGGGTGCGCAAACGGGCAGCAATTACACCCCAGGACCTAGACGTAATTTGGGGACAACCCCAGATGCTGCACCGAGTTCAGCGATAGCTCATCCTCGTGGTCCTGTTCCTGCAACGGGCAACGGTTCGCCATCGATAACTGATGATGGTACTCAAACCGATGTTCCGACAGCCGTCGCGGACACACTGACGAATGCGGGTACACCGACGAATGCGGGTACATCGGCTCGTCCACCTGTTGCGGCGAACACCATAAACACACCTTCAATGTCACAGACGGATGGCGTGCCTACGGAAGACACCCCTGCGACAGTGGTGCCTGAGGCGAATGCTGCACAAGGATACACCGGCCGTAAATGGGAGGTGAGTAGTTCAACACCTGTGAATCTGAGTCAGGGTGCGCAAACGGGCAGTAATTACACCCAAGGACCTAGACGTAATTTGGGGACAACCCCAGATGCAGTGCCGAGTGCAGCGACAGATCATCCTCGTGGTCCCGCGGCTGGTAATGGCAGCGGTACAACCTCAGCTGCAACGGGCAACGGTTCGCCATCGATGACGGATGTGACTGATGGTGAAGTTGGTGTTGTTGCAACGTTAGTTAATACATTAACCCCAGTGTCGACTGAGACAGCTGGTCCTGTTATTGCCGCTGAGAGTCAAAAAAGTACTGCTAAACCACAACTTGACCTAGGTAAGATCGAATCGCGCATAGTAGGCCGAGCGGGGGGATATATTCAACATAGGGTACCTAAGTTCTTAGATCGTCCAGAGGCTGGCACGTTAATGGGATCTTGGCGACCTATACCTGAGTCTTTACGAGGTAAAAAAGATTCTGCTGAATTTGAAGAGTGGCGAAAACAAGATTTAGGTCAGTATTTGAAAAGTTTGAATTCGAAGGTCCTGTTGACTCAAGGGGCTACCAGTATGCGGGGACAAAATCATTTTGCCGGTAAATTAAATAATTTAAGGGATCGGGCCGAGATTAAGTCGCAGTTAAATCCCGTTAATCGAATGAATAAATCTGATTACCAGCAAATTTCAGGGTTGGATCTAGTGTCGACCGGACGCTCATATTTACTCGGGACTGCCAGTGGAGAACTGATTGTTACCTCTCCGGTTGTTCGAAGTAATCTGGTTTTAGCGCCTTGAATCAATAGCTAACCTCCAGACTCTCCATCAATTGAAAAGATTAAATCATAAGAGTTCAGGTTTAATCTTTTTTTTTCTTTTGTAGTGAGATTTAAGGATTTAGTAAGCTTAAATTCTAAACCAGAATGAGGTATGTCTTGTATATAGAAATCAATTCATTGCATCGATTAGTTCCACAGATTGCATTTAAGAAAGAGCGTCACTCAAACGTAATAAAGAAGTCTGATCTTCTTATTTATAACGAGGCTAAGGCGTTATTATCTGCTTTAGAAGAGAGAGTCGAGCAATACCAGCAAATGCTTGAAGAGCAAGTGGTGCAACTGATCGAGGAGAAAGAGCAGGCGCTCAATCTTCACGCTAATAATTTATATAATGAGATAGAAGAAGAATTTCAGGTTAATCAAGAGCGTTGGTTTGACGAAGCCAATCAACAGCTTGTCGATATTGTTGAAGAACAGTATCAAAGTCTTAGTTTGTTGAAAGATGAATTGAAAAACCGACTCGCTGAAACCGTAAAATTGCGTTTAACAGAACTGAGTCTTAATGAGTATTTAATCGGACATCTTGTGGACTTACTCCATGCTGAAATAGACGATCAGGCAAGACATTTGTCTGTAGAGTATACCTATGTCAATGGATTCGCCGTGCTGACGATAGAGAATGACGACAAGATTATTAGCATAGAAACTCAGTCGATTGTTGAAGCACTACGGACTAGCTTGGAGACGGTATGATTAAGCGTCTTCGTCGGTTTCCAATCAAGTTTAATCCCAGCAGTGTGATTCTCGCATTTGCGTTGCCAACTATTATTTTGTTCACCCTTCCCGGAGTGGTGATCGATCTGTTTATTTTAATTAGTTTTATTAGTTCAGTATTGCTGCTGGTTATCATGCTTGAGAATGATCAACCTCTAATGGTGACATTTTTACCAACGGTCGTATTGTTACTGACGACCTTTCGCTTGTTATTGTCTATCGCAACGACCCGAAACATTATTGCGAATGAAGATGTAGGTAATGTGATTGAAACCGTGGGGGAGTTTGTGATGGGAGGGAACCTTATTTCAGGGTTACTCATCTTTATCATTATCACCATAGTGCAATTTTTAGTTGTTACCAAAGGTGGCGAAAGGGTCGCGGAAGTGGGGGCCAGATTCTCTCTGGATGCCTTACCTGGTAGACAAATGACGATTGACGGCGATTTAAAAAGTGGTCTTATTACAGGTGAACAAGCACAAAAGTTACGCTCTGATTTAAGCACCGAAAATCGGCTATTTGGTTCGCTCGATGGGGCAATGAAATTCGTCAAAGGTGATGCTATTGCTGGTATTTTGATCAGCTTGGTTAACCTGTTTGGTGGCATTTATGTGGGGGTTAATCAGTTTGATCTCTCGCTATCTGAAAGTGTTAGCCGATTCTCTGTACTGACGATAGGTGATGGTCTTGTCTCGCAGATCCCCAGCTTATTGTTATCAATCGCTTGCGGTGTGTATCTCACGCGTATTAAAGGGGATGAAGAATCTAGTTCATTTATGGGGCAGATGGCAAAGCAGGTTAGCCGTTTTTGGAAAAGCCTGTTAGTTATTGGAGCCTTGATTTTACTACTCGGTCTACTCAGTCCAAGTCTGTTCTATGTGTGTATGACGTTATTTATCTTATGTACACTGTCAGCGTTCTTACTGTGGCGAGTGCAAGGCAAGCCAAAAACTGTCGTAAATACAGGCATTGCCGGCAGTGGACTATATGAATCTCTTACATTTGTGCTAAGGGAACCTCAGCATTGCACCCTAGTAGAAACTAGTCTTGTACAGATTGAAAAAGCACTTTGGGGCCAAGCCCTTGGCGCCCCTATTATCACAGTAGATGAGCAACTTACTGTTGATATAGAAGTTCATATTTCGGGTATTCGTATTTATAGCTTCTCACATGATGAGTCTGCAGAGCTAATCGAAGTACTTGGGGACGAAATTTTTGTTAGCGATGCTGCCACCCAAAATATCGCTACGATTGTGCAATATTTTTTACGGAAATGCTTAGTTGAAAAGTATAATCTTCAATACACCAGCAATATTATTGAAGGACTTGCAAGCCAAAGTGAAGTGATTAAAAACGAAATCGACTCGGCACTTGGTTTGAACCGTGTCCATGATGTGATTAAAGAAATGATCCGTGCTCGCGAGTTTTATCTCGATAGGGTGACTTTCTTTGAGGCATTAATTTATTGGTCTCGTATCGATAATGAGTCTAAAAATTGGCTCAATCGGATTCGAAATCAAGCAAGATATGAAATCACCTCACGTTTAATGAATTCTGAGGGAAAAATCTATGTTGCGCTATTGAGTTCTGAACTAACCGAGTGCATTGAAACCTTTGTCATGGGGGAGAGTGAGGATTTAGATAGCCTAATTGAGCTTCAGTCAGCATTACGCCAGGAAGTTCTGCGAATGACCTCACTATATGGAAGTAAGCCGACTTTAGTTGTGAACGATAATGAAATTAATTCGGTTAAATCTTTCTTCCAGCAGGTGGTATCAACTATTTCAGTATGTAGCCATGGTGATATAGCTGATCCAAGTTGTGTTGTGAGTTCCGAACCACTACAAGTTTTGATCTAAATTTATGTCAAACGAATCAACTGAACCCAAAAAATATCCGCCAACGGAGAAGAAGCTTCGGGAGTTAAGAAAAAAAGGTCAGTTTCCAAAAACTGAACTAGCAGAACCGACCATGGAGTTAGTGGTATTTGCAGTGATATTTATTGGTACAATTTATTTTATTTTTGATTCGTCAAATGATTGGTTTGAGGTAATGTTATATGCAGATATACAGACAGGCTTAGACATTATTTACACTGTGATTGCGTGGGGTATATTCATACTGCTAATGATTAAGCTCGTCATGGCAGCTATTAGTTGGGTAATGCTAAATAAGAATGTTATTAATACTGAGTCATTAGGTCTTAAAATGGAAAAGATTAGCCCAGTTACGGGGGCTAAAAATATATTTGGAATTGAGGCAATATCCCGTTCATTACGTAAGGTGCTAGAGTTAACGTTTTTGTTGTTTTTGCTTAAATATGTTTTTGATATTGGTGGCGCAGAATTGACTAGGTTGGCACAAATAAACAATGTGTCATACTTTATTTATAATTTAATGCTGTATGTGGGTTTGGTTTCCTTATTGTTTTTTGTTTATGGCGTAAGTTTAGGTTGTGTAGATTTTATGGCTGAGAGTTATCACTTTAATCATAAAAACCGTATGACGTTTACTGAAATGAAAAATGAAATGAAAGAAACGGAAGGCTCGCCAGAAATGAAGTCTGAACGCAAACGGCAAATGCGAGAAGTCATGGATGCGCCAATGACTAAAGGGCGTACACCAACTTTTGCTATTGCAAATCCTACGCATATCTTAGTGCCTATTTGCTATGACTGCATGATAGATAAAGTCCCTGTCGTGCTCAAGATTACAACTGAATCATTTGCATTGGATGAACGCCGTAGATTAGAGGCGCTTAATATTCCGATTTTGGAACATATAGGGCTTGCAAGGGCATTCTATAAAAGTATGCGTACTGGTGAAGACTATATTCCTAAAGAGTTTTACCGCCATATCGCTTTTATTCTCTTAGAATTAAATAAGCAGGAAAGTGCAAAAAATGTTTAGAAATTGGCTTTGGATAGGGGTGATAGTTGGACTCACTTCATGTGCCCAGAATGTGAAAGATGATTCAATAATATGGGATCATGAATGGAAACAAGATATTTATAATTTACTGTTTTCTGAGATTGATGATGTAGACCATCTACGTTATTGGGTAAAGAGAATACCTGAATATGTAGATGGTTCACCACATCAAACGACATGTATTGAAGTTTCTACGCCTTCTCATCCAAGTCGGCTATATCTCGCTAATTTACATACCTATGCGTTAAGCGAGGTAAGCAGTTGTCAAGGTGACTATTGGCTCTATTCAAATCTTATTAATGTAGTGAAGGGTAATAAATTTTCTGGCAGTGACCGTTCAACTGTAGCTGATACCGGTCGATCTATAGCTGGTGATCGTTGGAGTTCGGACGATGGGAAATATTGGATAGTAGACGATAAATCATCATGCGCATTAGATAATATATTCGATATTTGTCGTACTCAGTCTAAACACGTACGTTTAGTATTTAATGAGCTATTTATGGTGAATGAATCAGCTCTGACACCAGATGGTAGAAATATGTTGGTTCGCATGATTGAAGATCTGCGTGGAAAGCCAATAGAAAGCATATTGGTTTATGGCATTGCTGATTCATCAGGAGCTTATGAGAGTAATCGACGTCTAGCTGATGCGCGCGCTAAAAGCGTGAAATACTTTTTACAAACTGAAGGTATGAGAAATACGCCCATTTTTTTACGCGGTAGTGTTGAAAATGGTTTACCAACTGCTGAACAGCGTATTACTCAGCGCCGCTTTATGATTGAGATGAAGTTTAATTACGATGAAAAATAAAAAATTTACCTTATTTATAATGGAATTTACTCACTTAGTGCAAGCTTCAAGCCTATCGCTAGATGAACACCAAGCATTATTGTGTCATTTTGGTGATGTAAGCTGCCGCATTGAAGATGGTGCTCGCGTTGGCCTTGCCAACACTATCTTGATTATGGTTGAACTCGATATTGAGCATTTCCCTGCAGAGACTGCGTTAAAAATAAATGCTAATTTTTCATTAACATCGGGTGGATATATTGCTAAGTTTAAGTCGAATGATTATTTCTATGTGCGTAATATACCTTTACCAGACCATCCTCAAGGTTTATTGAAAGCGTTGAGTGATACTGTGAGTATTGCAAATACATTGAGACAAGAGTTGAACTTGCATGTGGTTAGTTGAATTCATTGATGGCCACCTGCATGGCGTAATATTACCAGTAGAACCAAAACTAGTTATTACAGGGTCAAATAAAGATATAGATGCAGAAACGCTTTATGTTCCAGAAATTTTTCCTGTAAGTACTCGTTGGGAGTTTTGCAATGATAAAAATATCATCTGTATTAGAGGATCAAGAAAAAACGACCGATTAAAAAAACTGAAATCAGGCCGTATCTATCGCTTAAGAGGCATAGCCTTTTTTGTTTATCAAGAAGGTAAACGTAAACCACAATGGTTAAGCTATCTAGCTCGAAAATATCAAGCACTCATTATGTTAACTTTGTTGCTTAATGCTGGATTGGGTCTAGGTATGTGGATGGTATATCAAGCTAACCAGTACACGCAAATTGCAGAACACTTAACTCAACTCAACGGTAGTTACGTCAAGAATGGCAAGCTTAAGGTGCCCAATAGCGCCTCCTTTTTGTTGTTGCCTGAGGCTTTGCAAGCAAATGCTGAGATTGTTGAAGCAAATAATTTGCAAATTCTCTCACAACCTGTTGTGGAATTAGTCTCAAGCGATTCGAAGCAGCCTGTTAGTTATAAGGTAATAAATAAAGTCGATCGTGATCAAATCCAGGTTGAGACCTTTGAAACTGATAATCGAGTTATGGCTGTGTTAGGCGAATATGGTTTGTCGTTTAATAAGATAAATGATACTTGGTTTGTCAATGATAACGCCAAAGCTGCAATTGTGCTAAGAGCTAATGGGCTACAGGATATTATCCCATCCGTTTCAGTTCGGAATGATAGCACTCAAGTTATTGATAATGCCAACTTTCCATATTCAATCTTTTACTCATCGACATCAAGAGGGTATATATATGACGACAAGTATCGATATTGGGTTGGTAGTAATGTACCACTTCTAGGTGTGATTCAGTCTATTTCACGTAATAAGGTCATTTTTAAAGACCGCAATCAAACACGCGTATATTTTATTCAATCATAATAGGAAAACTGAAATGCTAGATATTCAAGCTAGATCTATGACCAGTGCTATTCCCACTCCTGAGTCCGAGGCTAAGGCGCTCGAATTGGCCTTGAGCCAGCTTCCCATAGCGACTAAAGCGGTTAAAGCATCATCTTCAAATTATTTATTTTCAGCGGGCAATCGAGACCCGTTGAGTCTGATTGATACAATTCTTTCAAAATATATTTCAGAACAGACAAAAAGTGCTGAAGCTAAAGCTGACAATATTTCATTAAAGTCAGAGGCCATTGCCGAAATTAACCGCCTATGGGGGTTAATTATGAGTGATAGATTACCGAACACTAAACCTGGTGATGATAAAAGCACTAAGTTAAATGGAGGCAGTGCAGCGGGATTTTTGAGTCAAATAGACGACATCATTAAAACTAAACTTGGCAATCCTCAGGGCGTTGGAGAGATCGCGGGTACTGATTGGAGCACTAAGAACGTAACTTATGATCAACTCCAATCTATGAATGCAACTATGACAGCATATTGTGACACCATCCAAGTCGATTTAGATACTGAGCAACAAAAGTTTAAAAATACGATGACAGAAATTACCTCTGCTCAAGAAGAGATCCGTGATGTCCGTCGCTCAATTATTTCTATTTCTCAGGGAGGCTAAATGATGCGCATCGCGATAGATGTTGTTATTGCAAATTGCACTATGACATTGGATGAACTTAATCATTTACAAACAAGTCAAATTAAGCCAGTAAACGACTTTGTTCAATCTGAAGTATTATTAAAAAGTGGTAATGAACTGATAGCAACAGGCTCATTAATAAAAGTAGATGACCAGTTTTATGTTTCTATTGAACAAGTTAATAACATCGTGAATTAATTTATATTTTCAAGTTAAAATCTGTAATGGTTAAATTAATATAACGATTATCTATTGGTTAAATCTATATATTTGTGGCGCATGTATATCAGAGGATATCTTGTGCCTTTATATTTTATTTATTAGTAAGGTTTTTCTGCTAACTATATTGATTGGTATTAAGAGTTTCTATATTATGCAAGCAAGTGTTAATCAATAGTTAACTTATTTAGATATAAAGCACTATGAAAAAATTTAATCAGATTTGAGTAGATGCGAAGTTAATTAGATAGACGTGTTTATTGCAAATAATTAGGCTGATAGATTTTTTAGTAAGGTACTACCTCCTATTCTAAAGTGTAAATACTCTATTCTAATTATGTATTTCGCTTGCAGATGTCTTTGGAGAACTTATTTCTGTAGAGTTAATGCGTAGCTATTCACTCTTCATCACTATATCTGAGCTAGATTTATTGACTTGTATAATATCATTAGCCAATGCCTTGGCTATATAATGCAAGTGTATTTTGATTTTTATGGAATATATTTACAGCTCATTTTTACATGCTTATAATATATAATGAGATATTCAAACCAAAAACAGCTGTTATAGTTATTAAAATATTTTATTTATGGTAACAATAGCTACAACGGTAAACATCGATGCAAGTAGTGAAGAAATTAAGCATACTAAGAAAAAATATACATGCTTAATAGACAAATTTTCTCGCATCATTTCCGTTTTCTCTATGAAAGATGAAATCATGCCGTGATTGTTTAAAGCTTTATTTCCTTGTTCGATACTTTTGATGTCAATTATATCTTTTTTATCGGGAATTTGAATGTCCGTGGTACTTTCATCTAAAATAAGTACATAACCTTCTTTTGAAATTGTTTTGATTTCGCAAGCTAAGTTGTCGAATTGGGTAAGGATTTTTCGCAAATTTGAAATAGCTTTTGTCAAGGATGTTTCGCTTACAAATACTTTCCCCCAAACTTTTTCTTGAATATATTCCTTATCCACAACACTATTAAAATTATCACATAGTAACTTTAAGATTACTGCCTCGCGACCACCTATCTTCACTGTATTTTCTTGTGTACTAATCTGTCTTTTAAGTACATCAAATACTAACTGATTTCCCAACACATAGTTTCTTGTCATTTTTTGCCCTCTTAAGTTCACTCGTTTGATATAAGTCTAGTGTTAAGTATGATAAATGAACCCTATTCGTTTTATGAATAAGGTATTTAATGATTTTTTCTTGGTTATTAGACTAGTTTGTTTGACTGCTTTTTGCTGTGTCATTTGCTTGCCGTGCTCATTACTGTCAAAAGCAGTCTTTAGTCTATTTATGCGGTGCAGCAATTTATTCATCGCTAGTGACTCATGTTGCTATATTGTGTTTTATAAATTAATAATTAGTCATTTTATTAAGTTTAGGAGATAACTTTGTATTGCCCTCAGCACTTGATTTCTGTGTTATTCCTTGTTCGGTCATTTCAAATATTGTTGTTGATCAAGTTTAATTTACTTCAATAGTTAAACTATGCATCAATCGAAAAACACCGCCTTGTAAGTAAGTTAGTAATTTATATTTTTTTGTAATTGTTGTTTTTTGATATTTTCGTGATTTTCTGGAAAAAAATTTTCACATTTCCCAGTTGTGTCATGATAGTTTTTGGTAAATCTGCAAGTATATCGAATTGATATTTATGATTTTAATATGTACTAAACAACAAAACAATGCGTCAAGTGCTCAATAACGGAGAGGCATACTAGCGAGACTTGCTTAAAAAAAAAACTCTATTTTTTTCATGGCTATGAATTTTTTGTTCTTTTGCCCTTTAACTTGCGAAGTTGATTTTCATAACACACTGTTTTTTGATGGTTTTCTGGTAATTATATTGTTGTATTATTTGTCAAAAACGACCTTGAGGTTGTTAAAAAATTCATTGCAGTGATTGATCTATGCCAATACACCTTCCTACAGTCAAGAGGTTTTTATCTGATAATATTTTCTGCTATAAGTCGAATGAGGTTGCAGTACACATTAGGTCTCATGGGCTAAAACTAGGAATGTCTGCGATACTAAGTCGTTGTATGCTGTAGCCAAATTTTAATAAGTCACGACGTAGTAGCAAATACCCTTATCTTAAACAAGAATTATTACTATTATTAATTGAGTGTTGTTTTGCCAATGGAGGTATTGCTTTTAAGTTCCAGTTATTACTCAGAGTGATCCTATCTACAGCTATCCTGCGTATGGAAATGTAGTAAAAAAGAAAGTCCATTATATTGAAGGAGATAGAATGAAAGCGTTGCCGAAACTAAATCAACTTAGAAATCTTAGGGCTATTATTCAACATGGAAATATTAGTGCTGCTGCACAAATGCTTCATCAGACACAGTCGACATTGACGAGAAGTATCCAGGAGCTTGAAAAGACGCTGGGTGTTACCTTGTTAGACAGAGGGATGAATAGCACTGTATTAACTAAAGCCGGCATGATGTTTGAGCCTAGAATGAATTTAATCCTGAATGAGTTAGAGAGAGCAGTTGATGAATTACGACAAATTGAGAAATTATCAGATGGGAAAATAGCTTTTGGTTGCTCTCATTTCCCTGCTACTAGTATTGTTCCTGATGTTATTAAAAAGTTCCAAGAACGCCATAATTCCACTCGGATTACTATTATTGAAGGGCAGCTTTCTGAATTACTAAGCTCTTTACGTATGGGGAAGCTAGATTTTTTTATTGGCGTTGTATCTTCCGATTTAATGCTTAATGAGTTTGTTGAAGAGAGGTTGACATCGTGTAGTTTTTCGGTCGTAGCTCGCAAAGGACATCCTCTTGCTAATAGTACTTCACTAGCTGAACTACAGGCTGCAAAATGGTATATTCCAGCTGCAAGTCATGGATATTATAGCGATTTAGAAATAGTAATTTTTCCTAATGGAGTCAAATCTTGTGGTTCGGTAATTTTTGGTGATTCAAGTGCCATCGCTCGGAAACTTGTATTAAATGAGGACTATTTGTTTGTTGGTCCTAGACCTATGTTTTTAGCTCCACATCACAAAGACTTGATATCTATTATTCCAATTAAGGATAAGCTTCCTAAGGGCCATTATAGCTTGATTTTTCCTCGTAACAAAAAATTAACTCCAGCTGCATTGAATCTCGTTAATGAAATTCGCTTCGCATATTTTGATTTCATAAAATCGCATAGCTAATTTATTAGGGTAAATCTAAATTAAGATATTTTATAGCCCTGTGGTGACGGCTCTGCAAGAACTCACCTATTACTGTGAACACTTAGAAAAACGACGGCGGCATTTTACGACAAGCTGTCAGCACTTTTAAAAAACTGACACCAAAACTATTTTAAACCGCCAACCTTTAGGCAATGAGTTGGCGCAACTTAAATACGTTATTTATGAAAGAATTAGCTCGATTTCTACCTCTATTATGTATTTAACTACTTTTAGTAGTTCTTATTAAATTGACTTCGGGAACTATCGCTCGAACGCACATAATATTGTTTTTTTTAACATGGTGGCTAGGTTTCTTGTTGTTCTATAATAGAATTAAATTATTGCGTCTAATTAATATGGACGCAATAAAATCTTATGTAATTGATAATTTTTTAATTATCGGTTAATTTTCCAAATTTATAGATAATATAATCGCTCATTCGAGATGCTAACATTTGGTGTACCTCTTGGCTTGGATGAACTTCATCATGAAATACATGCCGATGTGCAGGATCAAAAGCTTTACTCGTGCCAAAGATATCCACATAACCGACACTATTTGCTGTGTGAGTGTCATAACCTACCTTATCAGCTTTATCTAGTAATTCAGTAAATTGATTATCGAAATCGAAAAACTGTATATTTACTCCTTCGGCCTTATATCGCTCCGCGAGTTCTGCTATTTTTTGGCTTAGGCTAGCATTATGTTCACTGGCGAGAGCACTATTACTGGTGCGATATGTTTCGTCTTGTTTTTGGGCATAGGCTGTCTTCGTGAAGTCTGGAATCCCTGTAACTAAGATGTTTTTTATTTTTTTATTTCCCACTAATTTAGTGATTTGTTTCTCGTAACAGTGTACCACTTTTTGAGTGTCTTTCTTATCGAACGTCATATAATCGTTGCTGCCCAGAGCGAGTATGACTAAGTCATCAGATTTAAAATCATGTTTTTTAATTTGACGTTCCATGTTGGAAATAAACCAGAAGGTGGGATTTAACTTGGAATATTTAGCCGCTACAGCACCACCTTCGGCATAATTTACCAGTTCTTTATTCAAATAGGCAGGTGAAGATATAAAATCTGGCCATACGAAACCATTGGTAAAACGTCCAGCGTGATATTGTTTAGAGGAAAGCATTATTCCCAAGGTTTTTGATTTCATTCGGCCTTCTGAATCCGATAGACTATCTCCTATCACGACCAAACGTTTAATATGATTCAGTGATGCGTGATCATGAGGGGTTAATATATTAGAAAGCCTTTGTTGACGCTCTTGGTGATCATTTACTGCGACTTCAAATAAACGGTGGCTGAAGTCTGTCATCTGAGTGGGTCCATCAATCGTATCCTGTGTCGATACAGGTCCCTTCACCACACTATTATGGTGCTGATACTTTAGTCGTGAGTGTGGAGATTGGGATGATGCTAATAGAGGCCGAACATGTTTTATTGAGATTGTAGGATTGCGGTGTTGGGTGTTCGTATTGAGTGGTACGAATATTGTTCCTTGAACTATGCGAAATGGCATAGGGATATTTCCTATTGGTTATCTGTCGGTTTTATGACTATCAGACTTATTAGACAGATGTACACCATAAAAATAATGAAATACTCTGATGATTATTGAATTAGAGCTTGAGGTCTGTATCTATATGGTTTCTAGACGATCATACTGTATTGGCTTGAAAATATTTTTCTATCCAAGAGGGCTTATTACTTAAATCACTCTCCAGTGACCCCATTCCTACCTTGTTTCCTGTGCTAATTGACCCTCTGGCGGATGGGCATAGCTAGCCTTATGTCTTGTTCATCACTTTTAAACCTGACTGTTGTAATCCCGCAGACTCAATTTCGGGCTGATGGACTGTTTATAACAATTTACCGATATAGCTCACCTTTACATGGTGAGTATTTTAAAGGTGAGGTAGCGGCATTAGCCATTTATAGTCACCACCTATGCATTGTATTTACTAATTTTTATTTTTTTCAAACGTGTTTTCTGTGGCTAAAGTTTAAGTCTATCAATCCTGCTTAGTGAAGGAGGAATGATAATATTTATTCATGTTTATTCACGTTAGTTCCCTTAAATAGTTTTTGATAATTAAAAGTGATGAAATATTATATTTTTTCATTAAGGAAATATACTGATATCGAATATGCTCATTTTTTAACTCAGTGGAAAACTTGACATGCGCATGAATATATTTAGTAAAGCTAACTCTTATGACTTATTGACGCCGAATTTAAAAAATAGCGATAATTCGTCACCGATTCAATTGGTTTCTGTTCGTCCGTTGACTGAACAAGAGAAGAAAAATTTAACAAAAAATAAAACTTATTCTAACTTTATTAAAAATAACAAATCAATCAAGTCTGCAACCGTACTGACTAAAATTAAATCTTTATTTGATAATAGCTCTGGTAAGAACAAAATGTTAAGTAAGCGAGGCTTAACTATTGAAGTTAAAAAAGGTTCAACCGAAGAAGCAAGTGCTCAATGGAAAAATGACCCGCGACGAAATCACTTCAAGTCTGCAGACTTATCGTTACACAGCCTACAATCAGACAAGCAAACTGTTCTTAAAGGTCAATTGTCACCCTTAATCGGCAAGGGGATTATTGATTGTCATAAAAAATACGAACACTTACCATTCCCTATAACTCATATTCAAAATGATAAGAATGGCCAGTATATTTCTTCAGATACTCTAGAAAGTAAAGCTGGATTAATATATTACACTGGCGATCACATTGTACCAGAGGAATTAATTCCTGGAAGCCCAATTGGGCAGTATTTTCATCAAGCAACATTTGATAACAACCTGCATATACTCGCTGTGGATAATGGTAATAAAGGTACTATTGGTATCTCATTCGATTTAAATCAAGTCAAAGAGGGCCAGCCTATTTTAATTCATGCTGGGAGTTTATCGGGATGCTCTGTTGTGTTTGCTACTAAGTCTAGTAAGTTGTTTGCTTTCCATGCTGGTCAATATAATAATGAAAATAACGATTGGATTACAGGAGAGAAAGGTGCGGAGTCGATTGCACAAAGTGCTGAATTTTTAGCTAGTGACACATCTAATACTTTACCATGTACTAATAACCAAGAGTTAGTAAGTTATTTATCTAGCCATTTCGACCAATCTGCTTTTATTTATTGTGGTCACGGTGAGTCAGTCATGAACCAATCCAATGTAAACTGCTTTGATTATGACATGGGACCAAAACGAGATGAAGCCCGCGTAGGAAATGCCATGGCTTTAGTTAGTAAAAATAAAGGTAAAATCAGTGTGAATGTATTAGGAGATGATCTTAGTATAGATAGCGGTAGCTTTGAAACACGATCATTGCAACATTCGATGTTCGCATTATTTGCTGACAAAGAGTTTTCTCGTTAATTGGCTAATTTTTCTCTATTATATTAACTAATTAAGCAGCTAATCAGTTGGAAAAAACTATTAGCTGCTTAAATTTTTATTAAGAAAATTGTTAATTATTTAAAAAGTCATTTATTAGGTTAAATTATAATTAGTGGTCGTTGGTTTTTTCTTTGAACTATAAAGTTTCTGAAAGCTCACGGCTAAATTGCGTGGCTATACGTATCTACAGTTTACGCTATACTCGGCGCTTCCCATCCGTGCCATGCTTTTTAATTTTCCACTCGCCTTCGCCATCGACTTTCAAGTCCGTCGACTGGATAGCAAAGTGCTCAATGGTGCTTCTTGTTTTGGTTTTGAAGGCGATATTAACGCTTTTTGCTCGCTTGATGATACAGGTGCAAGATAGTTGGATGTCGCCTAGTTTAAGCACTGAATTGATAAAGCCTTGCAGGGATCGCAACGGCATAGAGAAAACATGTTTAACCATCCGGTGGTAATAGCTAAGGTCACTAAACAAGCGGGGACGCCTTTATTGCAATGCTTAGTTTTCGTTTTCCACATTGTGATAGCCTCTTCATCAATCCAGAAGGTAAGCAAACCACGGTTTATCAAGGCTTGGTTATAGCGTTTCCAGTGAGTGGTTTTGTCGTGAGGTTTTGGCACGATTGATGGTGAAGAAAGTGGATTATGCTGGTCAGATCAGCAGACAGTGTTTTAGTTCAATCGATTTAGGAAACAAAGCTCTTTTATAGCCCAAGCTGACCAGCAATAACCGCCAGCTTAATGATGGGCAATACAGCTATTGTATTTATTGGATTGATATTGATGGAAAACAGTAATGTATCAGTCGATCGAAGCTGAAATGGTTACTAAATTTGTATCAGTAAAAGAGGTGATTTAAAAGCCATTATGCACAGAGATGATTTAGTGGGTTAACTTTAGCGTCTAGTCTGAGTATCATCAGTCCAATATATTATCCCGCATCAATTGTGGTCGTTTAATCCAACGATTGAGTAATGAGTATGAAAGCGCATTTGATCACCCGTCAGGGGTGGCAAACTTTAGATAAAGAATTGAAGTATTTGTGGAAAGAATATCGGCCGCAAATCACCCTTAAAGTCCAAGAAGCGGCGGCGCAGGGCGACCGTAGCGAGAACGCTGATTACACTTACAACAAGCGTTTATTAAGACAAATTGACGGCCGAGTCAGGTACTTAGTTAAGCGGCTGGAAGAGTTAAAAATCGTCGATTACTCACCGCAGCAGGAAGGTAAAATATTCTTCGGCGCTTGGTTCGAGCTTGAAAATGAAGCTGGTGATCGCGTGCGTTATCGGATCGTCGGTAAAGATGAGCTCGATACAAAATTAGGCTATATCACCATAGACTCGCCCATGGCGCGTGCCTTAATCGGCAAGCAAGTGGATGATGAGGTGCTAGTGCAAACGCCATCGGGTCCAAAAGAGTGGTATATCAATCAGATCCGTTATACCCCTTTTGAAACTACTCTCGCCAGCGAGGCGAATTAACCACAGAGTTGCCGCTGTTAAAATAGCGGCGGTGGTCACGGGATTGCGGGAAAGATCAAACTCTCTGATTTGACCTAGGCTTTAGCATGAAACATACGGGGCGCCTGTGGTATCTTTGGCGTAATAACGATTTACTTTACAGTTAGGCACGACACTTTATTTATGCAAACTAATGCACATAACATCGCTCTGATTATCGCTCAAGAACTGAATGTTCGTGAGCAACAAGTTGCCGCAACCATCACTTTGCTCGACGATGGCGCGACAGTTCCCTTCGTTGCCCGTTACCGTAAAGAAGCCACAGGCGGTTTAGACGATACACAACTGCGTACCTTGTACACGCGTTTAGGTTACCTGCGTGAGCTGAACGACAGACGCCAAGTGATCCTGTCTAGCATCCAAGCTCAGGGTAAGTTAACGCCAGAATTACAATGGGCGATTGACGAGGCAGACAGTAAGACACGTCTTGAAGATTTATACCTGCCCTTCAAACCTAAGCGTCGTACTAAGGGCCAAATCGCTATTGAGGCTGGGCTTGAGCCATTAGCCGATGCATTACTGGCTGATCGTAGCGTAGATGTCGAGACTACAGCGGCAGGCTATATCAATAGCGAAGCGGGTTTTGCCGATGTTAAAGCTGTGCTCGAGGGCGCGCGTTATATTCTGATGGAGCGCTACGCCGAAGACGCTGAATTACTGCGTAAAGTGCGTGAGCATTTAAGCCAAAACAGTGTGTTAGAAAGTCGTTTAATTGCAGGCAAAGAGAAAGAAGGCGCGAAGTTCCGCGATTATTTTGAGCATACAGAACAGTTAGCTAAGATCCCATCACACCGTGCGCTGGCTATGCTGCGTGGGCGTAATGAAGGTTTCTTAACTTTATCTATGAATGCTGACCCAGCAGCTGAAGCGGGCCAAGGTAGTTACTGCGAAGTGATTATCTGTGATCATTTAGGGCTGAAATTAGGCGATAGCAGCGTTGATCAATGGTTGAAAACCGTGGTGACGGCGACATGGCGTATTAAGATCGCCCTGCAGATGGAAACTGAGTTTATTTCGCAAATGCGCGAACGCGCTGAAGCCGAAGCGATTAAAGTTTTCGCCCGTAATCTAGGTGATTTATTGATGGCTGCTCCTGCGGGCGCGAAAGCCACCATGGGACTCGATCCTGGTTTACGTACCGGTGTTAAAGTAGCTGTGGTCGATAACACGGGTAAGTTGTTGTGCCATGCGACTATTTTCCCACACGCACCGCAAAATCTGTGGGAAAAGTCGATCCGTACTTTGGCTAACTTAGTCAAAATGCATAAGGTTGAGCTGATTGCGATTGGTAACGGCACTGCATCACGGGAAACTGACAAGCTGGCCGCTGAGCTGATTGCCGAAGTGAAAGATACCCATCCACATTTGACCAAAGTGATGGTCAGTGAGGCGGGTGCGTCTGTGTATTCTGCATCGGAATTGGCGGCGTTGGAGTTTCCTGATCTTGATGTGTCGATTCGTGGCGCTGTGTCTATCGCCCGCCGCTTGCAAGATCCATTAGCCGAATTGGTGAAGATTGAGCCTAAGTCTATCGGTGTCGGTCAATACCAACACGACGTGAGTCAAAGCCAATTATCGGGTTCGTTGGAAGCCGTGGTGGAAGACTGTGTAAACGGCGTGGGTGTAGATCTCAACATGGCCTCAGTGCCGTTATTGTCACAAGTGGCTGGTTTAAATAAGACGTTAGCGAAAAACGTGGTCGATTATCGCGATGCCAATGGTCAGTTTAAGAATCGTAAAGAGCTGCTGAAAGTACCGCGTTTAGGGCCTAAAGCCTACGAGCAAGCGGCGGGCTTTTTGCGTATTCGAGAAGGGGACAATCCACTCGATGCCTCGTCTGTGCATCCAGAGGCTTATTCGCTAGTGGAAACTATCGCTAAGACTAAGCAAGTAGCGTTGGCGAGCCTGATGGGTAACTCTGATTTGCTGCGCAGCATCAAGGCAGAAGAGTTTATTACGGCGGAATTTGGTCTGCCGACGGTGACGGATATTTTAGCCGAACTGGATAAGCCAGGACGCGATCCCCGCGGTGAGTTCAAAACCGCCAAGTTTAAAGATGGTGTTGAAGAACTTAAACATCTGAAACCTGAAATGGTACTCGAAGGCGTAGTGACCAACGTGACTAATTTTGGTGCCTTCGTCGATATTGGCGTACATCAAGATGGGCTCGTGCATATTTCTTCTCTAACCGACAAGTTCATCAGCGACCCGCACACTGTGGTGAAAGCGGGAGATGTGGTGAAAGTCAAAGTAATGGAAGTTGACGTTGAGCGCCGCCGCATCGGTTTGAGCATGCGTTTGGATGAAGCTATCGACCAAAGCAAGCCGCAGCAAAGACCACACAATCCTGCCAGAACTAATCACGGTAAAACACCGCAGTCAGCGAAACCGGCTGCGCGTCCTGCGCAAAAGCAAACACCTAAAGCGCCAGCAAACGCTGCCATGGGCAATGCCTTTGCCGATGCCTTCGCTAAGCTGAAAAAGTAAACGTTGTAATGTAAATACTCGGACATACGTCATGTCCGAGTCGACTTTTTAACCTGTTACTCACAAAATTGTTGCATAAATGTCGTCTTAGGGAATATAAAGTCGGCATTTAATGCAACGTTAAGCAAAATCGGTTGTCATAGCACATAGCACATAGCACATAGCACATAGCACAGCTTATTCACCGATTTTTTCAAATTGACACTCCAAAGCAGAGTGGCTCTTTTTATACGTTTTGGGGTAACACATGCAATCTGGTTTATCACCTCGCGGGCGAAACAATGCCCATGGGCCTTTTCGCGCCATCTTTATCTTTTCGTTATTAGTGCTTTTCATTGCCACCGCGAGCCGTATCGCTTTAGGGCTGTGGCAAGCCGATCGCGTGGCCGCTGTTGATGGTTGGTCGCATCTCTTAATCCAAGGTTTACGCGTCGATATCGCTACCCTGTGCTGGTTATGGGGTATTGCCGCCTTAGGGACTGCATTATTTTCAGGTGATCATTTTATTGGCCGTCTATGGCAGCCGATTCTACGGGTGTGGTTAACCGTCGGCTTGTGGATCATACTGTTTTTAGAAGCATCGACCCCCGCCTTTATTGAAGAATACGGTTTTCGTCCGAATCGTTTGTATGTGGAATATCTGATCTACCCGAAAGAAGTGCTTTCTATGTTGTGGGCGGGTCGTAAGCTTGAGCTTATTTTCTCAATATTATTAACCATAGGTACACTCTGGGGCGGTTGGGTTCTCAGCGGTAAACTGACGAGAAACCTGCGCTTTCCACGCTGGTATTGGCGTCCAGTATTAGCGTTAATTGTTATCGCAATTACGATATTAGGTGCCCGTTCAACCTTGGGTCATCGTCCGCTTAACCCCGCTCTGGTGGCCTTTGCTGACGATCCATTAGTGAACTCTTTAGTTATTAACTCTGCTTATTCCTTGGTGTTTGCCATTAAGCAGATGGATAGTGAAGAAGACGCTTCTAAAGTGTATGGCAAGCTAGATAACACGGAGATTATTGCAACGATTCGTCAGGAAAGTGGTCGCCCTGAAAGTGCCTTTACTTCAACGGATATCCCATCACTGAGCTTTAACCAAGCCAGTTATACTGGTAAGCCAAAGAACTTAGTGATCCTACTGCAAGAGAGCTTAGGCGCACGTTTTGTCGGCAGTTTAGGTGGGTTACCCCTGACCCCGAATATCGATGCCTTGTCTAAAGAGGGTTGGTATTTCGATAACTTGTACGCTACTGGTACACGATCTGTGCGCGGAATTGAAGCCGTGACAACAGGTTTTACGCCAACGCCAGCTCGTGCTGTGGTGAAGCTAGGTAAGAGCCAAGTTGGCTTTTTCAGTATTGCTGAATTACTTAAAAATCATGGTTATACAACGCAGTTTATTTATGGTGGTGAGAGCCATTTCGACAATATGCGTAGCTTCTTCTTGGGCAACGGCTTTAGTGACATCATAGATCAGAAAGATTACAAATCTCCGGCCTTCGTGGGCTCGTGGGGCGCGTCAGACGAAGATTTAATGCGCAAGGCCAACAGTGAGTTTGAGCGTCTGCATAGCGAAGGTAAGCCTTTCTTTAGTTTAGTGTTTAGTTCGAGCAACCATGATCCATTTGAATTCCCAGATGATCGTATCGAACTTTATGAACAACCTAAGCAAACTCGCAACAATGCGGCGAAATATGCTGACTATGCGGTTGGTGAGTTTTTCAAATTGGCGAAAAACGCGGACTATTGGAAAGATACGATTTTTATCGTGGTTGCCGACCATGACAGTCGAGTGGGTGGTGCGGATCTGGTGCCAGTATCGCGTTTCCGTATTCCGGGATTAATTCTTGGGGATAATGTTGCGCCAAAACGCGATCATCGTATTGTGAGCCAGATTGATTTACCGCCAACACTGTTATCATTGATTGGTATTTCAGATTCTTATCCTATGCTGGGCCGTGACTTAACTCAGGTCAGCGATGATTGGCCAGGGCGTGCTCTGATGCAATACGATAAAAACTTTGCGCTGATGGAAGGTAAAGATGTGGTCATTCTGCAACCAGAGAAAGAGGCACAGGGTTTCGAATACAATGAAAAAACTGAGCAGTTAACGCCTCATCCACCCGCTGCTGCCGCGCTAGAGAAGAAAGCCTTAAGTTGGGCATTGTGGGGCAGTTTGGCCTACCAGCAAGAGCTGTATCGTTTGCCTAAATAAGCGTTAAACAGAATGGAAAATGCCGCTATTTTTAGCGGCATTTTTGTTTATCACTCATGCTAATTTTGTGCGCAAACGGATTCATACGATTGGAATAGGTTAAATCCACGTCGACATAATAGATTCTTGTTCTGGCTGAGTCTGTTGTTGATAGAACTGACTAATGCGTTGCCCAAGTTGTTGATAAAATTGACTCGATTCGCCTTGAAGCGATTGCCTTGCCGTACTGCTGGTATTCGCTTTGGCGTTACTGCTGGCATAACTTGTTGCACCTTGACTGACCTTTAAGCGTATATCCTTACGTTGCAGCGCCGCTTGGCCTCTTGCTGCAATTTTTAGCGTTTTAGGTAAAACACGCTCGGCCACTACAAGGGGCGCTTTTTTCTCTTGCTGTTGTTGGTTCTGTTGCTGCGAGGATTGCTGTTGCTGCTGTTTTTCTTGAACTTGCTGCTGATTATGCTCGAGCGTTTTCGCCTGTTGTTGGGCTTGATCCGCTGTGCGTTCATTCTGTGGATTAAAGGCGCGTTCTTCGTGACCTTTAGTTGCCGCTTGTGGTGGGATGACCACAGGTTTCAGTTGGTTGTCGACCCGAGCCGAGTCCGTCGCGACATTACTGGTCGCTAGCGGGACTTGGGGGTAGTTACTGACAACTAACATGGAAAATTCCTTGGCACATTAATGGTTAAATACTAGTCATTAATCGCTCAAAGATAAAGCGTTAACGTGTCTGTAACGTTAACCAAGGCATAAATACCTGCAAAAACTCCTGCTGATGGGAAATAAAGGGCGCGTGAGAGGCTTTGGCGAGCATCACATCCTCACTTTGAGCTGTGATGGGCATTTTAGGTGGTACGCGTTTGGGCACTAGCCCGTCGAGTCGGCCCCAGATCCTTAGCCAAGGTTGTTGCAACTCTATCAGTTGCTGCCTTAAGTCGACGTCGGTTAGCATATTTAGGCCTTGAGTTAAGGCTCTGGTATTGGGTAAAGGACGTGCGAGGACAAGATCGCGCAGTTGTTTGATATCTTCCTTGGCGGTTTCGCTACCCATGGCTTGAATTGCCAGAAATCTCTCTATAGTTTTAGGTAAATTTTGGCCGAGTTGTTCTCTAAATTGATGAAGGACTTGTGGCGGAATGCCCGGCCATGCTTCGTCTTCCCTTGCCATAAAGCAAGGGGATGAGGCAATGGTAATCAAGCCTTTGATTTTTTGTGGATAACTTAACGCTGCCTGAGTCGCAACGAGCCCACCGAGTGACCAGCCGGCCCAAATAGCGTGTTCAGGCAATGCAGCGACTAAGGTATCTACCCAGGTTGATAGGCCACCTTCAACCATTTGGCTATGGCCGAAGCCCGGCAAGTCTACATAGTGCACCCTATACTGAGACAGTGACTCATGTAATGGCGTAAACACAGCGCTATTCACTCCCCAACCGTGAAGCATCACCAGATCTGGCCCTTGGCCGCTGATTTCAATATGCAAATTTGCTTGGTTTGTGGATGTCACTTTGCTCACTTGAGTGCCTCAAAAATGGATTAGGTGAATGTATGCCGCACTTTGTCAAAAGGATTTGGCCGCAATCTGCTTTGCGGATAATGCGTTTAGGCTATCAACTCGGCACAAGGTGGTTGGCGGGCAGTTTACCTAACCGTTGCCTGCTGTGCCACCAATCCATATCACTTCCCGAGACTGGCATTTGTGCCGTTTGTCTTCAATCTGGCTTATATCATGGGTCTATTTGCTTAGGTTGCGGTAAGTCGATGCAAATAGAAGTCGATTATTGCGGTGAATGCCAAAAGCGCCAGCCACGTAAAGTTATTGCACCTTGTAGTTATCATCAAGGTTTGGGGGCTTGGGTTGGTGCGATTAAATATCAAGGTCAACTTGCCGCTTTGCCCGTTCTGTGTCGCGCCTTAGTGGCACGACTTAAGGTATTAGAACAGCAAGGATTAATCTCGCTGCCTCAAGCGATAGTGCCAGTTCCATTGCATCCAAAACGTTTGCAACAACGGGGATTTAATCAGGCGTGGTTAATTGCCCATGAGTTATCACAGCTCTTGCAACTGCCGTTAGTGAGCGAAGGGTTAATACGCCAACAAGACACTCGACCGCAGGCGGGGCTTTCGGGGGCACAGCGACGACGCAACTTACATGATGCCTTTATGTTAGCGGATGATTTTGCGTTCCAGCGTGTTGCATTGGTGGATGATGTGGTGACCACTGGCACTACAGTCTCTGAAATTGCTCGCTTATTCGAAGCGCGTTATGTGCATGTTCAAGTATGGTGTTTGGCAAGGGCTGAAGCGCCAGGCTTGTTGGATGACATTTAAAAACGGTTAAAAGCATTGCTCCATTATATCTTTGTGTATGTCAAAATTATGTCAAAAATACTGAGTAAAAATGAATAAGTTTTAATTTTGCGACAAGATGTAAGTATCTGTATCAATGGGTTTTGTTTATTTTCTGTATTGAGATACCTTCCTATGTTATTTCGTTTGGAGGGTATTTATGGACGCTAAACTGGCGCGATCAAATGCAGATACGGCATCAACGCTGAAGGACGTTATTCAGGCGATAAACTACTCTTTAAAGCTACATGGTTTTTGTGGTTTCTGGTTTCAAGGAGTTCCACATTGTGCGTATGAAAATTATCACTTTCCAAAAGATACCAATCTGTTCTCTCCTACGGCACTAAGAAAACCTATCGCCAGCATAGCTTCTTCCCCTGTTACGGCTGAATTACAGCGTTTTTATTTAAATCAGATAGCCTCCCATGATTTCAATTTTGGTTTTTCATTGGATACTTCAAAATCTTATATGTATAGATTCACGAGTGAAAAAAATGATAAGACCAGCCTACTGTTTAGTAAGCATAATATTCAAAGTGTTTTGAGCTGGCCCATCTCATGCCACTCTAATCGTCATTGGACAGGCCGGTTTATACTACTTAGCCATCTTAGTGCTTCGGAGGTGGTGTTAGAGGGATTGGCAGGCACTTTAAAGGAAGCTCAAAACAAGTTTTTTGAATGTAATAAACAATTGTTCAATCCATTTCTACAAAGCTCTCTGCTTAAAGATAATGCGAGAGATATCCTACTTATGGTCGCAAACGGTCTTCAAAACGACGAAATTTCAACTCAGCTCCCGATAAGTGTCAGAGGAGTTGAATATCATATGGAATCCATGCGTAAGAAATTTGGGGCTACAAATAGAGCAAATTTAATCCATTTAGCCCATCAATATGAGTTGATTTAAAAATGTTGATATTACTGGTTGAAGATAATCGACTTCTTTCTAACAACATCATTCAATATCTTGAATTGAGTGGTATAGAGTGTGATTACGCTTTCAACTTGGCACAAGCGGATATGCTCATTAGTCAGCAGCAGTTCGACGCTATTATTCTCGATCTAAATTTGCCGGATGGTGATGGGATTGAAGCCTGTGAACGCTGGAAAGCACAGTGCATTACCTCACCAGTAATCATGTTAACTGCACGTAGTAGTCTGAATGATCGCTTGAGTGGGTTTGCTGTGGGCGCGGACGATTATTTAGTAAAACCCTTTGCAATGGAGGAACTGGTCGCGCGATTGAAGGTGGTTGCTCAGCGTCGTCCCGCACCCCAAAGGTTGACTATTGGCGACCTAGAAATCGATTTTGCAAACCACATGGTGTATCGGCAAGGGCAACAGCTGGCTTTGTCTAAAACCGGATGGCATATCCTGGCTTTATTAGCTAGGCGTAGTCCAGAAACGGTGAGTAGAGAAGAGATTGAGCGAATGCTTTGGCCCGACAGCGTACCTGATAGTGACAGCTTGCGCAGCCATATTCATCTTTTACGTCGAGTGATCGATCGCCCCTTTGAACGGCAAATATTACATACGATTCGTGGTGTCGGTTTAAGCCTTAGAGATGATACCAATGCAAGCGCCTAAACTTAGCCTCAAGCGTAGCTATCAAGTGTGGGGAGTTATTTTTCTATTAATAACTTTAGGTGTAAATAGTTTTATCCCGCTTTGCATGATGTGTGCAGGTATGATTTCTATGCATGAAGTCACAATGCACAATGCAGGGCAAGCGGCCGAAGCATTACTGAAGCTGGCGGAGCCAACTCAGCAATCATTAGTTCATCAACCACTTCTAAAAACCGATAACTTAACTGTCTATCCTCATTGGCGAGATATTCCGCTGCAAATTCGTGAGTTAAGTAACAATGAAGTCTTAACTGATGCGAGCAAAATTCACTATGAGCATGCAGAAGGTCCCATTGTTAACGCGTTAAGTGTGTACTACACCCAAACTGGCCAGCCGCTATATGTTTGGCTGCAGTTTAGTGTTACCCATGATTTGCAATTTGCCCCTAAAAATATGACGGCGATCTTGCTGCTTGTCTTGATAACCTTTTGTGCCAGTGCAAGTTTAGCGTTTTATATGCAAAGTAAAGTGATTACGCCTGTTCATCAAATTAGTCATGCGATTAAACAACATGATTGGGAAGGAGGAGGAAAACTGAGTTTACCAGAACAAGAATATGCTGAATTAAAAGCTATTGTTGATGCTTTAGATAACTCGATTTTACAACTTCAGGAGGCTCAGCAGCGAGAACTCAATTTTTTACGTTTTGCTAGTCATGAGTTACGTACGCCAGTCGCCATATGCCAATCTTCATTTGAAATCCTCGCATTACAACAAGGTGAGCTTACGGGGGCAACTCTGTATGCTTCCCAAGCGACCAATCAAATGAAGTCACTCATTGAAACCCTACTATGGTTAACTAATAAAGAGTGTTCAAACCTAGAAAAGGAAAACGTAGCATTATCGCCTTTACTTACCAGTATTATCGAGGAGCAGCAACGGGTACATGGTTATGAGCAAAAAATTCAATTATTATGTGACTATACTTGCTTGCCAGTTCAGCTTCATCCGCTAAAAATCATATTAAGCAATTTATTAAGGAATAGTATTGAGCATGGTGGGATGGATATTAGTATTACTCAAGATGCTTGTTGTATAGCAATAACCAATTCCTACAATAGTAAGGGCCGCCATGGATTTGGTTTAGGGCTTTTACTGGTGAAACGTCTCGCGAATCAACTGGGTTGGATTTTTACTAGCTCATCTGCAAATAATTTATTTACTGCTAGGCTGGTAATATCTAATAACTAAAGAATGGGAACTATAGATTTACTGCATTAAACCACACACTTTTAAAATGCAAAAGCGCCGTTGGGCTTAGATCACATAGTCATCATGCTATTCGTAGTAACTTTATTATATAAAGTTTACTGGTCGATAAGTATTTTAAAATACTTCCTAGAATACATGGTTGAGAGGGACTCTATGTGTAAAAAAAGTGTGGCATCTATTTTAGTCAGTGCAATTATTTTTAGTGGTTCAGTATATGCTGATGTGAATAAAACGAGCGTGGATTTAGGTTATAAGTTTTATACCAGTGAAGCAAAAAATGATAACCCGGGTGTTTTTAATCAACCTTTTGTAAAGTTGAATCATTTAGGTATTGCTGATTGGGGTACTTACTTTGCTAATCTTAAGCTCGAAAACCCTGCTGAAATCGCGGAAAATCAGAAGAACCTTGATGGTAAAACTACCATTAAGTCATTATTGATACTTGAAAATAAGCTGGGAGAGTCGCAGTTCAACTTTTGGACTCAGAACTTTATCTCTGCGAGTGAAACGCTAGTTGAAGATAATCTTTACTTAGGTATTACCCATAATGCAAAAATTCAAAATTTATCAGTAAACTATGGTGTCGGTTTAAATTATACCATTGGTAGCTTTTCCCCCACATCAGAGAAGTTTAATGATCTGTCAGGTTATGCCGTGGTTTTAAATGCAAAGTACCCATTTGAGTTACTAGGGTTAAAACATAGTTTAAGTTTGAATTATGAAGCACAAATTGATAGAGATGAAGCGCATCAATCATTATTTTCATATGACAGCTATGGCCATCAGGTAATTACAACGTTACAAACAAACCTCACAGATTCAATATTTTCAAAGTTATATATCACCCATTATGATAGCTGGGGCTCGCAATATAACGATGGGATTGAATACGGTATATCTGTTGGTTATCAGTTTTAACGGTTTATCAAATAGGTTGAATTTTTGATAAGTAGAATCTCATTTAATTTGATGCTGTTCTAGTTTTCATTAAAAATAATAAGGGAATTGTAATGCATTATAAAAAATCCATTATTGGTATTGCTGCCACGGCAACAGCAATTATTGTCGGTTGCCAAGTTACCCATCAAATAGTAAAAAGCCAGGGAACCGCTCAAGGCAAGCATGGCGAAGTGCAGGTCGAAACCACATTCAAAGACGGACACATTGTGGCGATTGATGTACTAAAGCAAAAGGAAAATAAGGTCCTTGCTGGTGCCGTATTTAAAGATGTTAAACAGGCGATTATTGATAATAACTCTATCGAGGTTGACGGTATTGCAGGCGCAACCGTAACGTCTAAAGCGCTTAAAGAAGCTGTGGGTAAAAGTATTGAAGCCGCAGGTGTTACGTTAGTTGCTGTCGCTTCAGCTAAAAAAAATGAAGCATTAACACCAGCAGAATATACCTATGATGTGGTGATTATTGGCTCGGGTGGTGCAGGTTTCAGTGCTGGTTTAGAGGCTATGGCCGCAGGCCGCTCCGCCGTTATTATTGAAAAAATGCCAATTATTGGTGGTAACTCATTGATCTCGGGTGCTGAGATGAATGTGGCTGGTAGTTGGGTACAAAAAAATATGGGTGTTACCGATAGCAAAGACCTGTTTATTAGCGACACGCTAAAAGGCGGCGATTTCAAAGGTGACCCTGAAATGGTTAAGACCATGGTCGATAATGCGGTTGATGCAGCTGAGTGGTTAAGGGATTACGTCAAAGTAGAATTTTACCCAGATCAATTATTTCAGTTTGGTGGACACAGCGTGAAACGAGCGCTAATCCCTAAAGGTCATACCGGAGCAGAGGTGATCAGCAAGTTTTCTATTAAAGCTGAAGAAGTTGGCTTACCAATTCATACCAATACTAAGGCTGAAAAGTTAATTCAAGATCAAACGGGCCGAATTGTGGGTGTAGAAGCGACTCATAATGGCAAAACGGTAACCTATTATGCAAAACGCGGTGTTGTGATTGCCACGGGTGGCTTCTCGTCTAACATGGAAATGCGTAAAAAATATAACCCAGAGTTAGATGAACGTTATGGCAGTACTGGTCATTCAGGTGGTACTGGTGACGGTATTGTGATGGCAGAAAAAATACATGCAGCAGCTAAAAATATGGGATATATCCAGTCATATCCCATTTGTAGCCCAACCTCGGGTGCGATTGCCTTGATTGCAGACTCTCGCTTCTTTGGTGCGGTGTTAATCAACCAGAAGGGTGAGCGCTTTGTTGAGGAATTGGAACGCCGAGATGTGATTTCACAGGCCATTCTAGCCCAACCAGGCCGTTATACTTATGTGCTCTGGAACCAAGCTATTGAAGATGTTGCCCATACTGTTGAAATGCATCAAGGTGAACTGAAGGAATTCACAAAAGACGGGCTAATGTATAAGGTCGACACCCTAGAAGAAGCCGCCAAAGTCTTTAATATTCCTGAAGACAAGTTGTTATCAACGATTAAAAACGTGAATCGTTATGCCGCAACAGGAAAGGATGAAGCCTTTAATCATCGCTCAGGATTGGTTGATTTAAGTAAAGGACCTTATTGGATTTTAAAGGCTACACCTTCTGTGCACCATACAATGGGTGGACTAGCGGTTGATACACGTACTCGTGTACTTGATGAACAAGGAAAAGTGATTCCGGGCTTGTTTGCTGCGGGTGAAGTGACTGGTTTAACCCATGGAACCAATCGACTCGGTGGAAATGCTTACACTGATATCATTGTCTTTGGTCGTATCGCGGGACAAGAAGCGGCTAAATAGTTTGTATTTTATGTCTGGCTTAAAGCGACCCAATTGGGTCGCTTTTGTTTGTAAATGATGCAGTTCACTCGCGTACAACACATTCGTTTAAAGCTTGTTTATGATGAATAAATCGTGATCGCTATGGCAAAAATCCATAAACTTGCTATCCAAAGGACTACAAAGCGAAGGTGAGTCGGAGTATCATACGGCTAATTCTTACTAAAACACTCAGGTATCCCCTGACGGAGCAGGTTTTCATGATTACCATTTCCGATGCGGCTCAAGCCCATTTTGTTAAGTTGTTAGCAGATCAACCTGAAGGCACTCATATTCGCGTATTTGTGATCAGTCCTGGAACCTCGCAAGCCGAGTGTGGTGTGTCTTATTGTCCACCGGATGCAGTGGAAAGTGATGATATTGAAATCGAGTTCACTGGCTTCAATGCTATGGTCGATGAGAAGAGTGCACCTTTCCTTGAAGATGCCACTATCGATTTTGTGACTGACCAATTAGGTTCACAACTCACGCTCAAAGCGCCTAACGCAAAAATGCGTAAAGTGTCTGGCGATGCTCCATTAGTCGAGCGTATCGAATACGTGATCCAATCTGAGATCAACCCTCAGTTAGCCGGCCATGGTGGTAATATCATGCTGGTTGAAATTACCAAAGAAGGTGTAGCTGTACTGCAGTTCGGCGGTGGATGTAACGGTTGTTCTCAAGTTGATATCACCCTGAAGGATGGTATCGAAAAACAACTGTTAGACATGTTCCCAGGTGAGTTGACTGGCGTACGTGACGTGACAGATCACCAACACGGTGAACATTCTTACGCTTAATCTTGTTGGTTGAGCGGAATAAAAAAACGCGATCTTAGAGTCGCGTTTTTTATATTTGGCTTTAGCTTAAACTGCTGTTGTTCAGTTATAACTTTGGGTTGAGATTATCAGCTAAGAACTTATCTAAAGCTTTAAACGTCGCGAGTCTGTTGTCGTTATTGCTCAGGTAATGATCGCCATTTTCCAGCTCAATATACTCCACCGGTTTTTTCAGTGATTTGAGTTCGTCATACATTTCTCGGCTATGTTGAACCTTCACCACTCTGTCCTTATCACCATGTAGCAGCAATACTGGGATGTTAATTTTATCGGCTTTACTGATCGGGGAGCGGTCATAGAGCGCATCAAAGTCATCCCCTATTTGCTCTTTAACCACTTTGTAGTTAGTAAATCTTCGGCTCGATTTAACTAGATAGGCCACATCGGTCACACCAGCTACACTGATGGCGCAACGGTAAAGATCGGGAGTCATGGCAGCCCCCATTAAGGCCGCGTAACCACCATAACTCGCACCGGCAATACAAATGCGTTTGGGATCGCTAATCCCTTGAGCTATTAGGTAACGAGTCCCGTCTTCTACATCGTTTTGCATTTCGAGTCCCCAGCTTTTTAGGCCAGCCTTCATAAACTCATAGCCGTAACCTGCCGACCCCCTGAAATTCATTCGAAATACCGCATAACCCCGATTAGCGAAAAACTGTGCCCAATAGTCAAAGCCGTTACTGTCGTAACTGATCGGGCCGCCATGGGGGAAAATAATCGTCGGTAGCTGTTTAGCTTCGAGTCCCTTTGGCACTGTTAGGTAAGCATCGATTTTGAGCTTATCCCTTGCTTCGTAAGTTAGATGTTGGGTGTTGGCGAGTAGCTCACTATTGAGCTTGCCGTATCTGTTCGCGATGGGATATAACGTTTTTTCGTCCCTATCGCCGAAATAATAAGTGCCAGGCTCGGTCGAGCTGGTGGAATACACTATGTAGCGGCGTTCATTTGCACTGAATTGAGTAATATAGTTGTGAGCATCGGGTAATACAGCCTTAAGACCATTTTGTAGTCCGACATATTCTGTTTCCCAGAAGGTGTATTCCTCGCCGTCGCCTTCACTGATACCAATGACTTTTTTCTTTAATTGCGAGTAGAGTAAATCCCCTTCGACGTCAGTTGCTTCATTGGCGTAAACTAACTCTTTTCTAAGATTAGGGTCGGTCAGGTTCACTTTAAAAATGGCTTCGAAACCTTGGTGATAGGCGCGAACGTAGAGGATATTAGGGTCTGCATCAAAACCTAATGGCCAAACCGTGTCCTCAGAGAAGGCTTTAAAGGTCCAAAGCAAGCGTGAATCACTCTTTTGCTCGGCCTGTTCATAAATACGGTACTCAGTATCATCGTTGTAGATAGAAATTCGGACTTTGTGCTGCCTGTCGGTAATCCAACTTATAATCTTCTTTTTAGCATTTTGGGTGTAACTGGATTTCCCCTGCGCTAAATTGACTTTCAGAACGCTGTCTTCGCCTACGTTTTCGCCCATTCCGTCTAATGACAGTAAAATATTATCGGGATCATCTGGCATAAGATCGATAATTTGCCCCTGATGTTGCGGGATCCAATTAAGACGGTCTAAGACGCTGCGCGGAAGGACACTCGAGGTCTTTTTCGTGGTCAAATCATACTTAACAAGGCGGGTTTCGGTTGTAGGTGTACCGTAACGGTTAGCCGGAAACTTAGCACTAATCAGTAAGATATTATCGTTTGCCCACTGCAGAGACAGGATGACAAATTTTTGGTTATCTGTGTGTAGCGGAATGCTTTTTTCGCCTGTTTCTATATCTTGGATACTAACGACAGTACCTTTGAGTTTGGCTTGATCGACCCGTACAACAGAAGCGATTTTTTTGCCATTAGGCGAGAGCTGCACAGAGCTAACATCTGGGATGCTTGCAAAGGCTTCAACGGGTAATTGTGGCGCAGTGTCGGCAACCGTATAGTTACATAGCCACAGCAATAGCAGCGGTAAAATCCTTTTCATTATCGATTCACATCTTTGTTACAATTGTAAAATCAACATAATAATGATTTTGAGATTAGTAAACTACTGTCTTTACAGATTTATTTATGTAAAAAGGCCTGACTGAAATAATAATGCCCCGCGAGCGTTAGGCTTCTGACGATCATAAAGACACTCATCGCGGCCCAGAGGGCATGGTTGCCTTGCTCTGGTAGTAATAGCAGCTGCAGTAAATACCAGGTCGGGAAAAACGCGCCAAAGGTGGCGAGTATCATGCTATTGCGCATCACTTTTCCTTTAGCGGCACCTATGTAAACACCATCGAATAAATACGAGCTAAAGGACCATAAAGGCAAGAATATTAGCCAGATAAGATAGGTTTGCGCAGTGGCTCTGACCTCATTAATGCTGGTCAATAACGCGATAATATTACTGCCAAAAAGACTAAATACAGCGCAGAATCCTAGTGCCGTTATGGCCGACCAGCACCAAGCTAAGATCACAGCTTCCCTTAATTGTTCTGCCTGTTTTTGCCCATAAGCTCGACCGACTTCTGCCTCGGCATAATAGGCAATGCCATCTAGAGCGTAGGAGATTAATAGCAGTAAATTCAATAACACGGCATTGGCCGCAACGGTATTATCACCTAGACCTGCACCATGGAATGTCATAAAGGCAAAAGCTGCCTGCAAGCAGAGGCTACGGACAAAAATATCTGTGTTGAGCCTCAGTAATTTGCCATAACCAGTCAGGGTGACATGGGGGAATAGGTGGGATAAGTGAAACTCTGGTGCGCGCTTGAGTTGTTGCAACACCATAGTGAGTGCGACTGAGAAAGCGGTGATATCGGCAAAGACTGAGGCGAGGGCAGCGCCTTTAACGCCCCAACCCAAGCCGAGGACAAACACCACATCGAGAATAATATTGGCAAGGTTGGCTAAAATCAGCTGCCACATGGCGGCTTTAGGTTGTTGTCGCCCTAAGAGCCAACCTAACATCACTAAATTGAGCAGGGCGAAGGGCGTTGACCAAATCCGTACCTGAAAATACTCGCGGCAATAACGTTCGACCTCGCTACTCGCTTCGGATAATCCTAACGCTAAATTCAATATCGGGACTTGCAGTGCGATAACGCCTGCGCCCAATAACATCGCTAGCATAGCGCCTTGGACTAAGAGCTTGTGCTGGGCGTGAAGATCGTCAGCACCAAAGGCTTGCGCGACTAAACCTGTCGTCGCCATACGCAAAAATCCCAATAACCAAATGATTAATGTGATAATCGTTGACCCGACAGCGACTCCCCCTAAATAATAGGCCTCACTCAGATGACCTATAACAGCCGTATCGACTAAGCCCAACAGCGGGATAGTGATATTGGAGAGTACCATCGGCAGGGCGAGCGCTAGTAACTGGCGATTTTTCGCGCCGTTGAGCATGAGGTCGAGCCAAGTTGATTTAGCAGTATTCATTAATTTCAGAGGTGTTCACATTATGGTTAAACGTGTGCTGTTGGCACTCATAGGGCTAATGACGTTTTCTGCCCATGCCGTGGTCATTCTGCAATATCACCATGTGTCAGAAACCACTCCGGCGGCAACCAGCGTTACGCCCGCGCAATTTCGTGAGCAAATGCAGTTTCTCGTCGATGACGGCTTTAAGGTGATCCCGCTTTCTAAAGTGGTTGAAGCGATCAAGCAAAAACAAGATTTACCGGCTAAAACAATCGCAATTACCTTCGATGATGGTTATCGCAGTATAGCGACTACGGCGCATCCTATCCTAAAGGAATTTGGATTCCCCTACACCTTGTTTGTGGCAATTGAGCCGATTAAACAAAAGTTTACCGAGATGATGACTTGGGATGAACTCATCACACTATCCAAGGAAGGCGCCGATATTGCTAACCACAGTTGGGCGCACGAACATTTGATCCGCGCCTTAGAAAATGAATCACAGGCGCAGTGGTTAGCGCGGATAAAAGCCAATATCTTAGATACAGAAAAAGCGATTGCAGATGCCACAGGGCACAATTTTAAAATGCTGGCGTATCCCTACGGTGAGTACAATCAAGCGTTGCAGGATATGTTAACTGAGAACGGCTTTGTCGCTTTTGGGCAACAGTCCGGTGCCGCGGGGCCCTATTCGCCATTAACGGCACTGCCGCGTTTCCCCGTTGCAGGACAATATGCTGACCTAAAAAGCCTTAAGGCAAAGTTATACAGCTTAAATATGCCTGTGATTGCACAAACCCCAAGTGATCCTGAGTTAAAGGGCGGTCATTGGCGTCCAGAGCTTAAAGTGACCCTCGATATGAGTGATATCTCTGCTAAGCAAGTGATGTGTTACATCCAAGGGCAAGGTTCAAAACAGCCGACTTGGCTCAATGAAAACGAGTTTAGTGTTCAAGCGGATTTAGCCTTGCCCGCGGGGCGCTCGCGTTATAACTGCACAGCGCCGAGTAAGGCGCGTAATGGCTACTATTGGTTTTCTCAGCCTTGGGTGAGGCCAAAGGACGATGGCTCTTGGGTCAAAGAGTGATCAACTGCTAGGTTTGTATTGCGCCACTATTTTTCTAAAATCGCTAATCATTTCATCATTTAACACCTGCGGCGGTTTGCCTAACGCTGCCGTAGGCTTAAACACTGCGACTCGCGTTCCCTGCGGCGACACCAACACATAACCCGCACTATGGTCGACTTGGTAGTTTTCCCCTTCACCGACCATGGCATAGGTCAGTCCTAAGCTGCGGGTGAGCGGGAAGATTTGTGTCTGCTCGCCCGTGACCGCTTTAAATTCTGGATTGAAAAAATTAACATAAGTCAGGAGTTTATCCGGTGTGTCCCGTTTGGGGTCGACGGATAAAAACACCACCTGCAATGGCGCAATTTTGTTTAGATCGGGATAAGCTGCCGCGAGTTTATTTAAGGTCGTCGGGCAAACGTCGGGGCAAAAGGTAAAACCGATAAAGAATAAGCTCCATTTTCCCTGCAAACTGGCGTTGGTAAAAGCCTGCTTATGTTGATCAATCAATTCAAAGGGCGCTAATTCATAGGCCTGTGGAAACAGAAAACCGCTCTCTAACTCGATAGGTTTTGGTGGATTAAATTTCACCGCAAATAGGCCGCCAAGACCGAACAACAAAATGGCGATGACTAAAATTCTTTTCTGCATTATTCGCTCCATAAATACAGGTTAGCGCGACAAACTCGTTCCATACACTAGTTCCACAAATAGTGGTCTAGCAGTAATGTCATAAATAACAACATTAAATGGTAGATAGAGAAGCGGAACACTTGCATCGCTAAGCCATCATGATCCCGATATTTAAGTTGCCATGCTTTATAGATAAATCCCGTACTGAGTAAACTCGAGCTGACGAAATACACTGGCCCACACATGCCAACCAGCACAGGTAACAGGCAAGCAATCGCCAGCAATACTGTGTAGAGCAAGATGCAGGTTTTAGTAAATTCGACACCGTGGGTGACTGGCAGCATGGGAATATCTACTTTGGCATATTCGGCGCGTCTGTGAATGGCCAGTGCCCAAAAATGTGGTGGCGTCCACGTAAAAATGATGATCACTAGCAATAACGCATGGCCGTGAAATTCGTTCGTCACTGCCGTCCATCCCAGCAAGGGTGGCATAGCTCCCGCAAGGCCACCGATCACAATATTTTGTGATGTTGCGCGTTTCAAATAGGCAGTATAAACCAAGGCATAGCCAATCAGGCTGGCAAAGGTCAACCAAGCTGTGAGTGGATTGACTAAGGAATATAAGACGATAAAGCCAAAACTACCTAAGCTAGCGGCGAAAATTAACGCGCGCGTGGCCGAAATGCGTCCCTTAGGCAGTGGGCGATTGTAGGTGCGCGCCATTAAGCCATCGATACGGCGATCGATCAGATGATTCAACGCCGCCGCAGAACCCGCCATCATAGCAATACCCAGCATACCGGCGATTAAAGGTTGAACGGGGACTGCATGGGGCACAGCAAGACACATGCCGACTAAGACTGTGAGCAGCATCAGTGCAACCACTTTAGGTTTGGTCATTTCAAAATAGGCGCGCCATGTTACGCTGAAAGTGGGCAGGCTACTGGTGATTGAGAGTGGTTTTGCCATCTTGGATCCCTCGCTTATGCTTTGCGCCATAAAAAATAGTTGATTGTGACTAAGGTCAGTAGCAGTAGTGCCGCACCACCGTTGTGAGACACGGCAATACCGAGTGGTAAATGCATCACTACGTTAGAAATACCTAAGCTCACTTGTAGTATGACTAGCCCCACTAATAAAAGGCTTAAAGCCTTAAGTTCCGTAGCGCCAACAAATAATCGGTAGGCGAGCACGAGTAACAAGCTGGCAGTGACGATAGCGCCAATTCTGTGGGCTACGTGGATAGTCATTCGTGCAGGGTAATCGAGCACACCAAATTCGAAGCTAGGGTGTTGGCCTTGGAACGGTGAAAATGCCTCGGCTATTGCTAAGTTATCTACCCAATTTCCCTCACAGATGGGTAAAGAGGTGCAGGCGAGCGCCGCGTAATTCGATGATGTCCAAGCGCCCAGCATGATCTGACCCACAAGGACGAATAGGCTCACCAATGCTAACGGTGCGAGATGTCGAGCATGAGTTTCGCTATTAAATATACGCCGAGGTCGGGTTCGCAGGTAAAGGAGTAACAGCAGCGAGATTAGGCTAAAGCCACCAATAAGATGCGACATCACAATTATTGGCATGAGTTTCATGGTCACTGTCCACATACCTAGCGCTCCTTGAAAAAGGATCAGCAGCACTATGATGATCGGCAACTTTTTGGGTGCTTCCGGTGTTTTTAAGCACAAAATTAAGATGAACAACACCAGTAAGCCAAGTCCGCCTGCGATATATCTGTGGATCATTTCCAGCCAAGCTTTCTTTGGATTGATATCGTGATCTGGGAATATAGTTTGCGCATGGGCGATTTCATGGTCTTGGGTGGGCACTTTAATATGGCCGTAGCAGCCTGGCCAATCGGGGCAGCCGAGCCCTGCATCCGATAGGCGGGTGTAAGCGCCCATTAAAATCACCAATAGGGTAAAGACTAAGGTTAAGCGTAGGGTCCAAGTTAGTTGCATCAATCTACCCTCGACAGTTTTAACAACTTACGCAGATCCGCAATCAGTGCCTTGCCTTGAGCTAAATGTGCTTCTTTGCCCTGCACTTGAGGGTAGCGCAGTACTAAGCTGCCTAAGGGATCGACTATGATTAGCTGCTGTTCATCTAACCATTTGCTTAAGCCTGCATTGGCGGGACGAGTATTGAAGTTAAAGGTGCTTAAGGCGTTAAGATCGCTGTCGGGATGGGTGAGGATGAGCGGTTCTACTCGCGCCTGATCTGGCCCTAGCGCTGTGTGGCTTTGGCGCAAAATATACAGGCGTTCGCGGCAAGTATCGTTGCATTTGGCGGGCAATAAATACAGTAGTTGCCATTCTTTGGGATTAGAATTTTCAACCCCAAGGCTGGCATAACTGGTTTCGGGACTGATCAGCTCGCCATGATTGGTGGCACCGCCATGGTATAAATTCAGGCTCAGCACTAGCTTAGCAATCACTACGGGGGCAATAAACGCCAGCAGTAATAGCCCTAATGCTTTGTGTTTAGATTTGTTCTGGGAGTTCATGCTTGCTCCTCTCATTCAAATTATCCCTAATTTATTGTTTTATATTTATTTAGTTTTATTAGTGTCTTGCTAAGTATGGTACGAATTTCCCTATTTGCTCCTTGAGTTTGCGACTGTTTGGGTGCTATGGCGTTTTACATATTTAATCCCTTGCCACAGCATTAGCCCTGCAAATACGGCTGCCATCGAAAACCACTGCAATGCATAGCCCCAATGTTTTTGTGCTGACAGTGGGAAAGGTTGCCAAGGATGGGGCAATGTGAGGGAAGGTAATTGCTCTGGTTGCAACACGACAGGTAACACTGGGTGCCCTAATACCTTAGCCATTTCGGGCATATTTAAATTTTGAAAGCGAATACTTGTCCCTGTTTCTGCCATTAAAGCTTGGCTCAAGGGATTGATTTGCTTTTGATAAAGCCTGCCTTCGATATTTAATGCCCCGCTTAGGGGAGTGATGTGGGGCAACTCATCCCGATGGGAGCCTGCGGCAACAAAGCCTAACTCGACCAGCAACCAAGGTTTTTCAACTTCTACTTGCAATGGTTGGAAGGCTAAATAGCCCACTTGACCTTGATAGATTTGATTATCCAGTAGCCAGATTTGTGAGCTTGCGGGAGTGGCGCGTACTTGCAGTCGATAACCCGTTACGCCTTCTTTGCTGACCTTGAGCTGGAGCTGCTCAAAACTTAATGGCAGCAAAGCTTGCCTTGCTTCCATTTGGGCTAAAAGCGTCGTTTTATCTTCACCACGGGCTAACTGCCATAAACCCAACTTGACCAATATAGTTAATACAGCCACAGTCAATATCAGTAGAAAAACCGTTAATTTATTCAGCAGAACATGAGGATATTGTATGAATAGCCTGTTCATTTTTAAGTTGGTCTTAGTTCTGCTGTTGCTATTCATCATTTTTAATCTAGGTCGCGCCTTGTTTATTATGGGGAAAGGTGATGAAAAAGTGTCTATGAGCCGTTATCTTGGGCGGCGAGTGATTTTCTCCGTGCTCGTTATCCTGTTATTGCTGGTGGCCTTAGGGACTGGGTTAATTAGCCCCAATCCCACGCCTTACTAAAGCACTAGAGAACGTAAACGAAAATAAACAGACACAGCCAGACCACATCCACAAAGTGCCAATACCAACTCCCCGCTTGGAACGCAAAATGTTTATCTGCGCTAAAGTGCCCCTTCAACACTCTGAAAAACAACACGAATAAAAAGAGAGTCCCCAGAGTGACATGCATGCCGTGAAAGCCAGTTAACAGGAAGAAGGTGTTGCCATAAATCCCAGAGGTCAGAGTGAGTCCCATTTCCCGGTAGGCATGCATATATTCTTCTGCCTGTAAGGCAAGGAAACCCATACCCAAGAGTATGGTGATACCGAGCCAGAGAGTAATGGCAGAACGTTTACCTTTTTCTAGGCTGACATGGGCGAAATGTAAGGTAACTGAGGAGGTTAGCAGTACGATAGTGTTGATTAATGGCAGTCCAGTCCATGGCATAGCTTGGGTTTTAGTGCCATCTGGCGTAGTAATGAGCGGCCAAATAGCTTCAAACTGAGGCCAGAGTACTTCGTGGGTCATGGCATTATTCGATGCGCCACCGAGCCAAGGCACTGCGAACATGCGGGCATAAAATAGTGCCCCGAAAAAAGCCCCGAAAAACATAACTTCCGAAAAAATAAACCAGCTCATACCTTGGCGAAACGATCGATCCATTTGGCTAGAATAGAGCCCTGCCATCGACTCTTGGATCACGGTTCTAAACCAACCTACCAGCATGAATAGGATCACAGCTATCCCAACCAGCAGCACATAACCGCCACCGGATGCACCTGATTTCAACTGTTGCACGAAAAGGCCTGCACCAGAGGCGATTAAGAACAAGCCAATGGCACCTACAATAGGCCAGACACTTTGGGATGGAACGTAGTAAGACTGATGTTTCGTTGTCATTTTGCAGCTCCTTGCTCTATGGCAGACGCTAACTGCTTGTCGGTAATGTCGTAGAGAGTGTAAGAGAGGGTCAGAGTATGGATAGACTCAGGTAACTGAGGATCCACATAGAAAATGAGCGGCAGCTCAGCGCTAGTGTCCGCCGCTAAGGGTTGTTGATTAAAGCAAAAGCATTCTGTTTTATTAAAATAAGCGGCACCTTGGCCGGGCGAAACTGAAGGTATCGCTTGGCCAATAGTTGCTTTAGCGGACATATTGCGCGCCAAAAATGCCGTATGGATTAGCTCGCCAGGGTGAACTTCGAGCCGTTTGGTTTGTGGCGCAAATGTCCATGGCATGCCTGTTTGTACCTGAGAAATAAATTCCACAGTCACTATTCGGCTTGTATCTACTGTGATTGCTTGATAACTACTCGCGGTATTGGAGGGTTTTCCATTGATACCGAGTTGCTCGCACAACACATCGTAGAGCGGCACCAGCGCGAATCCAAAGCCAAACATGCCAATACAGCCTATAACTAACATGCTGATAAGTTTACGATTTGACTTAGATTTATCTTGCTGGTGTTGGGTTGCCATTTCATTTCACCTCAGGTGGTGTCGTGAAGGAGTGGTAAGGCGCAGGGCTTGGCAATGTCCACTCTAAACCCTCGGAACCTTCCCAAGGTTTAGCGGGAGCTTTTTCGCCGCCACGGATGCACTTAATTACTAATACTAAGAAAATCAATTGCGATAAGCCGAAGGCGAACCCACCAATCGAGACGATTTGATTAACATCGGCAAATTGAATCGAGTAGTCAGGGATACGCCTTGGCATTCCTGCCAGCCCAAGGAAATGCATCGGGAAAAATAGCACATTGACTGAAATCACCGAGCACCAGAAATGCCATTGTCCCAGTCGTTCGTTGTACATGTGTCCCGTCCACTTAGGTAGCCAGTAATAGGCCGCTGCCATGATGGAGAAAATCGCACCAGTCACGAGCACATAATGGAAATGTGCCACAACAAAATAAGTATCGTGGTACTGGAAGTCGGCGGGTGTAATGGCGAGCATTAATCCCGAAAAACCGCCAATAGTGAAGAGTATGATAAAGGCTACAGCAAACAGCATGGGCGTTTCGAAACTGAGTGAGCCGCGCCACATAGTGGCAACCCAGTTAAACACTTTCACTCCAGTTGGCACTGCAATCAACATAGTGCAATACATGAAGAACAGCTCGGCAAACACAGGCATACCTGTGGTGAACATATGGTGCGCCCACACGAGGAACGACAGAATTGCAATACTAGCCGTAGCATAAACCATGGATGCATAGCCAAATAAGGGTTTACGACTGAAGGCTGGGACTATGGCAGAGATGATGCCAAAGGACGGCAAGATCATGATGTAGACTTCAGGGTGGCCGAAGAACCAGAAAATATGCTGGAACATCACAGGATCGCCGCCGCCAGCCGCATCGAAGAAACTCGTGCCGAAAAACTTATCTGTCAGCACCATAGTCACTGCGCCAGCGAGTACGGGCATAACCGCGATCAGTAGGAATGCCGTGATAAGCCAAGTCCACACAAACAATGGTAACTTCATCCATGTCATGCCTGGCGCGCGTAAATTCACTATGGTCACAATCACGTTGATTGCGCCCATGATCGAACTTATCCCCATGATGTGAATAGAAAATACAAAGAGCGCCGTGCTATCTGGACTATAAGTTGTTGATAGTGGTGCGTAGAAGGTCCAACCAAAGTTAGGTCCGCCACCTTCCATAAATAGCGAACTGAGAAGGATAGTGAAGGCGAAGGGGAGTATCCAAAAACTCCAGTTATTCATCCGTGGCAGCGCCATATCGGGCGCCCCTATCATCATCGGGATCAGCCAGTTAGCGAGCCCTGTAAAGGCTGGCATTACCGCACCGAATACCATGATCAGCCCATGAACAGTTGTCATTTGGTTGAAAAAGTTGGGCTCGACCAATTGTAATCCAGGTTGAAAGAGTTCAGCGCGGATCACCATGGCCATAGCGCCACCGGTTAAGAACATAATGAAGCTGAACCATAAATACAAAGTACCTATGTCTTTATGGTTGGTGGTTAGCAGCCAGCGCATGATGCCCTTTGGCGCACCATGATGATGGTCATCATGGGCTGCGGTTTGATCTTGAGTCGTAGTGCTCATCATTATCCCCTACTGTCCATGACTTGCGATATCAGCAGGTTGCACTGTATCGCCGGTATTGTTATCCCAAGCATTGCGTTCATAGGTAATGACTGCTGCAAGTTGCTGTGGGCTAAGCTGTTTGCCAAATGCCTGCATAGCCGTGCCCGTTTTGCCGTGCATCACAATATCGATGTGATTGGCGACTGGTCCAATGGCGATAGCACTACCCACTAGCGCGGGGAAGGCGGGTGGTATTCCTGCACCTGTCACTTGATGGCAGGCAGCACAGAAGGTCGCGTAGACAGTTTCACCTTCGGCCATGAGGGCGTCATGGCTGAGTGTGGGGAGGCTTGCGGGATCGATTGCAGCTGAGACGTCTGCAGGTGCGGGTGTCGGAGTTGTACTGCTTGGTACCGCGGCGGATGTTTGTGCAGAATTGCCGTTCATGTACTCGTTGACGTCTTTGGCTTGCACTGCATCGCCAGTATTATTGCCCCAAGCATTACGCTCGTAGGTAGTCACTGCCGCGATTTCTTGTGCAGTCAATTGTTTACTAAACGCTTGCATGGCTGTACCCGTTTTACCGTTGAGCACAATTTCAAGGTGGCCGCTGAGCGGTCCCGTTGCAATCGGGCTACCTTTAAGGGGCGGAAATACGCCTTGCAATCCTTCGCCATTGGGCTGGTGGCAGGCTGCGCAGTGCCCGAGGTAAACTTGTTCGCCTAGAGTCATCAACTCTTCTTTACTTAGGGTTTGTGATAAAGCGGCTTGAGCGGCTTCAGCCGCAGCACCTGCGGCTTGTTTTTGCTCTGTGACCCAAGCCTCAAACTCGGCTTCGGGTAAGGCTTGTACTACGATAGGCATAAAACCATGGTCTTTACCGCAGAGTTCGGCGCATTGACCACGATAAATGCCGGGTTTGTCGATGCGAGTCCAGGCCTCATTGATAAATCCAGGGTTGGCATCTTTCTTAATGGCAAAGGCGGGTACCCACCAAGAATGGATGACATCCTCTGAAGTCATCAGAAAGCGGATTTTGCGGTTTATCGGTAGAACGAGCGGTTTATCGACTTCCAATAGATAGTTTTCACCCTTGGTTTCGGTGCCTTCGATTTGTGCTCTGGGTGTTGTCAGTATGCTATAAAAATCAATATCTTGATCGAAATAGCTGTAATGCCATTTCCATTGGGAACCCGTGACTTTTACGGTGAGATCGGCGTTACTGGGATCTTCCATTGCGATTAAAGTTTTTGTCGCTGGAATCGCCATTAAGATCAAAATGATAAATGGCAGAATCGTCCAAGCGATTTCAACTTTAGTGCTTTCGTGAAAGTGGGACGCGACAGCGCCTTTGGATTTTCTGTGGTTGATCATGGCGTAAATCATGACGCCAAAGACCACTAGGCCTATTGCGCAGCAGATATACAAGATGGTCATGTGCAAGTGATAAACCTTGCCACTGATCTCGGTCACGCCAGGGGTCATGTTGAACCGCATGTCCGCGGCGGTCAACGGTGGTGCGAAAAGCACCACGAGTAAACAATACAACAATTGCTTCACAAGACTTCTCCTCTGCCAATTGCGAATAGCAACTACAAAGAAGAGCAACACAGTAAGTCTCAACTCTATGCAAACTCTTCAGTTCCCAAAAAAGCTTTTTTGACTTCAACGTGCGTTGGCGGCTGTTACTTTTAATCAAGTATTGTTACTGCTGGTAATTAGCCACGCTGGCACATACTGCTGAAATAAATCTGTTCTCTATTTTTAGTGGCGCTTCGAGTTCGATAAATACTCGATTCATTGACCACGGAAGGTGATATATCATCACCGACTTAACCAACCATACTTGCTGTTTAAATATTGATCAAGATCACTTATTTATCTAATTATCTGAAAAATTGCCAAAAAAAAGCCTCACATTCATAGGTGAGGCGGCTTTCAAGGTAAAAAATTAAATGAATATTTAATGTACAGCGCTAAAAAAAGATTGCTGACCGAAGAGATTGCCTTGCTCAATGCGTACGTCGGCATGTAAGTGACTGTTTACGTCTTCAAGCACTATGCCCATAGCTCGGGCACTTTTAGCCACGATTTGTAGGCGTCGATTATCCCGCGCATCCAATGATTGAGTCCAAGTAATGACTGCACTGGACGTACCACTTGTTAGGGCTTTCTCCATCGCCCACAGGGTTTCGACTTCATCTTTAGCATGTACCAGCAAAACTCTATCCATACGCACACCTGCGCTGGCGAGCATTTGCTTGTAGCCAATACTTGGAGGGTTGATGAGCACTAACCAACGGCCCTGTTGGCTTAACTGAGCGAGTTGTGCACTCAGATGAATTAATTCTTGGCGACCTTGAGTCTTAGTTGGCATGCAGGCGATGGGCGCATGGTGCCAGTCATAGTCAGCATCACGGACTTCATCGAGCCACAGGCCCGGATGGCGGGGGGCATTGCCAAGTAGTTTATTCATAGCCAATCTCCATTACGGATCACACCGACGGCGAGTCCTTCAATTGTTAAACTTTGGAAGCCTAAATCCACTTTAATCGGGGAGTAATCTTCATTTTCGGCATGTAGATAGACTACATTACCTTTTTTTTCGAAACGTTTAACAGTGACATCGTCATCGACTCTAGCGACAACCACTTGACCATTTCTAGCTTGTTCTACTTTATGAACTGCCAGCAAATCACCTTCGAGAATACCGATATTTTTCATGCTGTCGCCCTTTACTCGCAGTAAAAAATCGGCGGCGGGATGAAACATGCTTGGGTCGACTTGGTAGTACTGTTCAACATGTTCTTGGGCGAGGATAGGTTCACCTGCGGCCACTTGGCCGATGAGCGGTAAACCTGTTTCAGTCAAATCTTCGATTTCCGCAGGCAGACGAATGCCTCGAGATGTGCCTGGCATGATCTCAATGCAGCCCTTTTTTGCCAACGCTTTAAGATGTTCTTCAGCCGCATTGGCGCTCTTAAAACCTAAACGGGTTGCGATTTCTGCCCGAGTGGGTGGCATGCCAGTATCGGCAATATTTCGTTTAATTAGCTCTAATATTTCAGCTTGGCGTGGCGTCAAAGGTCTCATGGTGTTTCCTGTTTTTCTATACAGTTACTGTTAGTATATACAGTATTATTTGCAGCGCAAGTATTAACCACTTTTTAGCTATGTTGGAGAGAATTAGCGAATATTGCCCATAGTCTGGTATTCTATCGGGCTAGTAAACGCACTTAATTGCATAAGAATAATGCCTAAACACGACTCTCTTTGGTTGAAATCATTACGTTGGATCCAAAAACACTTAGTGCACACTATTGTGGTACCTCAGGATCCCTTTGCCGATCTGAATCTGGATGCTTCCAGACCCCTTGTTTATGTGATGAAAACAGAATCCCTCAGTGACATCGCTGCTTTGAGCGAAATAACGGCTAAGTTAGGCTTACCAAGCCCTTATGAGCCTCTAGTGGCTAATGGTGTGACTGCGCCTCGGGTTGTCTGTCTTCAAGGACGTAAGCCACTGTTTGGCGAACGTGCTGGTAATGAGCCTTTCCTCGAATGCTTTATGCGTTTGTTAGCCGTGCATAAGGAACGTCCTGAATTAGATATTCAACTGGTACCCGTGAGCTTGTATTGGGGTCGCACGCCAGGGAAAGAAGACGACACTATGAAGGCGGCCGTATTTGAGCGGGAAAACCCGACTTGGCTGCGCAAGTGCTTGATGATTTTGTTCTTAGGTCGACATAACTTCGTGCAGTTTTCGAATGCCGTATCCCTGCGTTACATGGCTGACGAACATGGCACCGACATGGGGATTGCCCATAAGTTAGCACGGGTTGCACGCGTGCATTTCCGTCGTCAACGTAAGGTAATGACAGGGCCTGTGCTGCCAAACCGCCAAGCACTGTTTCATTCGTTACTCAAATCTGAGTCGCTGCGCAAAGCGATTCAAGAAGAAGCCGCCAGTAAAAAGATTTCTGAGACCCAAGCGCGCGAGACGGCTATTGAGTACCTCGATGAAATAGCAGCCGATTACTCAGACAGTTTAGTGCGTATTGCTGAGCGTTTCTTAACTTGGCTGTGGAACAAGCTTTACAGCGGGATCAACATTAAAGGTGCCGAGCAAGTTCGCCAGCTGCACCACGACGGCCACGAAATTGTTTATGTGCCTTGCCATCGTAGCCACATGGATTACCTACTGTTATCGTATATTTTGTATTATCAAGGCATGGTTCCGCCGCACATTGCTGCTGGCATTAACCTCAATTTCTGGCCCGCGGGACCTATGTTCCGTCGCGGTGGTGCCTTCTTCATCCGCCGTAGTTTTAATGGTAACAAGCTGTACACCGCAGTATTTCGTGAGTATTTAGATCAGCTGTTTGCTAAAGGTTATTCAGTGGAATACTTCTCCGAAGGTGGCCGTTCACGTACTGGCCGTCTGTTGGCGCCGAAAACTGGCATGATCGCCATGACGATGAACAGCGTACTGCGCGGTATTGAACGTCCTGTCACACTTGTGCCTGTGTATTTAGGCTATGACCATGTGATGGAAGTGGCGACTTACCATAAAGAGTTAAGCGGTAAGAAAAAGAAAAAAGAATCTGTGTGGCAGGTGTTCGGTGCCATTCGCAAATTAGGTAATTTTGGCCAAGGTTATGTGAATTTTGGCGAGCCTATTACCCTGCAAAATTTCTTAAATGAGCGTGCGCCAAACTGGCGTGCTGAGTTGGCCGATGATCCCGAGCAGAAACCAAGTTGGTTAACGCCAGCGGTAAACGTGCTGGCTAATCGGGTGATGACGCGTATCAATGATGCCGCAGCCGCGAGTTCTGTGACTTTGACTAGCTTAGTTTTACTGGCGACAGATCAAAACGCCTTAGAACGTAGTCTGCTGGAGCGTCAGCTTGATTTGTATCTGACCCTACTCAAAAAAGTGCCTTACACTTCTTATACATCTGTTGCCGAAGGTGATGGTAAGCATTTAGTGCAGCAAGGTTTAGAGCTGAACAAGTTTGTTGTTAGTGCCGATCCTTTAGGGGAAATAGTGTCTATTGAAGCGAGTCAGGCTGTGTCTATGACTTACTATCGTAACAATATCATTCACTTATTTATTGTTCCTTCATTAATTGCGAGTTGTTTAACCCATAATGAACAGATCCTGCGCCAGCAAGTGGTTTCAATCGTTGCCGATTTTTATCCACTGCTAAAAGCCGAACTCTTCATGGGAATTAAAGACTTACCAGCCTATGTTGAGCAAGTGCTGGATTTCCTGATTGGGCAAGATTTAGTGGTTGAGACTGATACCTTAACTGTCGTGCCTGAGCACTCAAGCCAATTATTGTTGTTAGCCAGTTCAGTGAGTGAAACTCTGCAACGCTACGCTATTATTTTCAATCTGTTAGCGAACAGACCTAAAATGGAGCGCTCAGAACTTGAGTCTGAGAGCCATTTACTCGCCCAGCGTTTAGGGGCTTTACATGGTATTACCGCGCCTGAGTTCTACGATAAAAAACTCTACGGTACTTTGAGCGTGAAGCTTAAAGAATTGGGATATCTGGCGGATAGTGAAGATAAGTCCAATATCAATCGCATACGAGATCAGGCCAATAGCTTATTACGTCCGTCAGTGAGACAAACGATAGTGGCGAGTGTCACCGCGGAGCACACAGTTTAATGGCAAATCATATGAATGCGGCTAAGCATAAGCCCGCAGGTAAGTCCTTGCTCGGTGGTGCCATGATTATTGCTGGCACGACCGTAGGTGCTGGGATGTTTTCTCTGCCGGTGGTCGGTGCAGGTATGTGGTTTGGCTATTCGATTTTGATGTTATTGGGCATTTGGTTTTGCATGTTGATGTCGGGTTTATTGTTGCTCGAAACCAATTTACATTTCGAACTCGGTGCTAGCTTCGATACCTTAAGCAAGCAAACTCTTGGGCAGTTTTGGCGGATAGTGAACGGCGTTTCTATCGCTTTCGTGTTGTATATTTTGACCTATGCCTATATCAGCGGCGGTGGTTCGATTGTGAATCACAGCTTGCAGGGCATGGGAATTGAGTTACCGCAAAGCGTGGCAGGGCTGGTGTTCGCCATAGTATTAGCGAGCATAGTGTTGATCAGTACTAAAGCCGTGGATCGGATTACCACGATTATGCTCGGCGGTATGATCATTACCTTCTTCCTCGCGATCGGCAATTTATTGATCGAAATTGATGTGACTAAGTTGCTCGAACCCGATGGTAATAACCGTTTTTCACCTTATCTGTGGGCGGCGCTGCCCTTTGGTCTCGCCAGCTTCGGCTACCATGGTAACGTTCCCAGCTTAGTGAAGTATTACGGCAAAGATTCCTCCACCATTATCAAGGCGATTTTCGTCGGCACCTTTATCGCGCTGGTGATTTATGCCTGTTGGTTAGTGGCGACTATGGGTAATATTCCCCGCAGCCAGTTTATCGACATTATTGCCCAAGGCGGCAATATGGGGGTGTTGGTGGGCGCTTTGTCTGAGGTGATGGCGAGTAGCTGGTTAAACAGTATGTTGACCCTGTTTGCTAACTTAGCTGTGGCTTCATCTTTCTTAGGGGTGACCTTAGGTCTGTTCGATTATCTTGCCGATTTATTTGGTTTTGATGATTCACGCTCTGGCCGAATGAAAACCGCGTTAGTGACCTTTGTGCCGCCAACGATTTTAGGATTACTGTTTCCCGATGGCTTCTTGGTGGCGATTGGCTTTGCGGCATTAGCGGCGACAGTGTGGGCGGTAATTGTCCCAGCGCTGATGGCCTATAAATCGCGGCAGTTGTTCCCCGATAGCACAGGTTTTAGAGTGATAGGCGGTACACCGCTGATTATTCTTGTGGTGTTATTTGGCATAGTCACGGGTGCATGTCATCTGCTCGCGATGGCAAATTTACTGCCGCAATATTCCTAATTTGTTGTGATGATTTAAGCCCTCCATGTGAGGGCTTTTTTGTCTTTAGCGGTTGAGTTTTGTCTTACAGATCTTTTTAACCTGAATACTGGACAGAAATACAAACTCAGGCTTAACTCGAATGATTGTTAAAACAAAGGAGCCGATAATGAAAATGACTCAGTACGCACAAGGACATGCATGTTGGGTTGAACTTGCAAGCCATGATTGGCAGGGGGCTACAGCATTTTACCAAGCGTTATTTGGTTGGAACTCGGTCGAAATGCCGATCCCTGAAGGTCACTTTTCGCTATTTAATTTAGCGGGAGATGACTTAGGCGCCATGTATCAAATCCCTGAGTCGGAAGCACATATCCCCAGCCACTGGCGTATCTACTTTGCCGTCGATGATATGGATGCCAGCATTGCAGCGATTCAAGCGGCGGGCGGCCAAGTGCACATGGGGCCGCATATTGTGGGTGATGCGGGCGTGATGGCGCAGGTCAGCGATCCTGAAGGCGCACGCTTTGCTTTGTGGCAAGCGAAGAACCACATAGGTGCTCGCCGTCAGGGTGAACTCAATACCCTTTGCTGGGTTGAGCTGGCTTGCAAAGAGCCGCGTACTGAAGAAGCCTTTTACTGCAAAATCTTCCCTTGGACCAACATGCCAAGTGACATGCCTGACATTGAATACTCAGAATGGCAGCTTGATGGTCAATCCATCGGCGGTATGATGACGATAATGCCTGAATGGGGCGACATTTCTCCCCACTGGCTGCTCTATTTTGTGGTGGCGGATTGCGATGCGTTTGCTGAGAAAGCCCAAAGCTTAGGCGCGCAAGTGTGCATTCCGCCTAGTGATATCCCTGATGTGGGACGATTTTCTGTCATTGCTGACGCCCAAGGCGCTACCTTTGCGGTGATCAAGCTTAATCAGATGTGACAGCCATATTAAGGACTGTCATTAAGGTTAAAGACGGCGACGCTAAATCGCCGTTTTTTTTATTTGTCTAACTATTTGTTTAATTAGCGTTATCAATCATGATTGTTTCAGGGCAGGAGCCTTTTGAGGCCTTGTTGGCTTTGGCGAGTAGGCTAGGTAAGGAGTCAGAGGTTTTAATGACTTCGGGCAAGTTAATGCGGATTTCACTTAGTAATCCCTTGCCACATTCAAGACTCATTTTAGTGTGAGCGCCTTGACCGAAGCTGCTATCAAAACTTTGGTTTAACTCACTTTTACTGACACTCTTACCTATGTTGTCATGAATAAATTTTTGTACCCATGCCGAGGCATTGACCGCTTGGGTCAGCTGGGTTGCCAATAAAAAGTACTCGTTAGGGTCTTGGCTACGGCAAGTGCCGTGTTTCCACCATTCGTGGCGTTCTAAACAGGTGCCATATTGGGCGCTTGGCATGACTTCTTCTAAATTTTTGCGCACCGATGGATTCAGTTCAAACTCTGGATAAGTACAGAAATCATTCGGTTGCAGTTTGACTGTGCTGCAATAGCCATATCGCGTGCCGCATTGTTGTTTATTCGGCCACAGTCCGTGCAGGCTGAAGTGTTGCCATTGGCTCGCTTCTGGCGTTTGGCTGAGGGCGCGACATTCGGCTTTACGGCGGCCATAGAGTTCACAAAAGGTGCTTTGCCAGCTTAATGCGAGCACGTTAGCATCGAATTCACCACCAATTTGGCATTGATTCCCTTGGCGTTTCTCTGGGGTACCATGCTCTTTAAGGCTATCTCGGTTTTTTGCTTTGATGTCTGATGCCGTGGTGGTTTGTGCCGGTTCCGCCGCCGTTGCAGGTGTTGATAAATTACTGCCAGCAACATTAGATAGATATTGACCACAATCGCCGCTGATCCAACGCATGGGAGACTTCACCGCATTGGTGCGCACTCTTAGCCAATCAGGTTTAGCGCTATTGCCGAGGATTTCAAGTACAGGGTAGCGCTCACCAATATTGCTCTGCCATTGGTCTGGATTCGTCTGCTTATTTTTCGATTGAAATAGCTCACAGCGTTTGTCGGCAACGAATTCACCGGTTGCGGGTGCGGCAAAGGCGGGTGCTGTAATGATGAGCGCAGCGCATAAACCGAATGCAGCAAGTAACGCACGTGATGGGGTTTTAAGGGAAAGTGCTTGCGGCCATATCCGGCTGATGGTTAAACAAAATGACTTGGTCATGTGATGGGATCCTTCCTACGGCAGTGAATTGAGTCAATTCTGTGTGGCACTGAGTCAATGGTACACATAAGCGCTATAAACTTAGAGGCTTATTTTACCCAGAGTGGTATATGGCACTGTTGCAAAATTAGATTTTTAATCTGATTGAATGAAAAAATCCCCTTAAACTTTAATGGTTTGAGGGGATTTTTATCGGTGTTCTAGCGCCGTACACTCAATTACGCCGCGTCTTTCTTTAATTTACGCGAATAAATCAGTAGATAAAGCGCGGGTAGTACAAACAGTGACAGTAATGGGGCCGTAACCATGCCGCCGACCATAGGTGCGGCAATTTTCTGCATCACATCGTTACCCGATCCTGCACCCCACATAATGGGGAGTAGGCCGAAGAAGATGGTCGCTACCGTCATGGCTTTGGGGCGGATCCGCATAACGGCACCTTCCATTAACGCTTCTTTTAAGTCGCTGACGCTGTGGTAATTATCTTTCTCTTGTCTGTGCTTAATGGCGTTATTGAGATACACCAGCATTATTACCCCAAACTCGGCTGCGACACCCGCTAAGGCAATCATACCGACGGCGACAGCCACTGAGATGTTGTAATCCAGTAGGTATAACAGCCAAGTGCTGCCGACCAACGCGAAGGGGAGGCTGAGCATGATAATACTGGCCTGAATGGTGGAGCCAAAGGTCATCATCAACAGGATGAAGATGACGGCTAATGCCATAGGGATCACTTGCTTAAGTTTTGCATCTACCCGTTGCATATATTCGTACTGCCCTGCAAAAGTGTAGCTGTAGCGCGGGGGCACCTTGAGTTCGGCATTTAAAGCTTGCTTGGCGGTCGTAATATATTCGCCGATAGACGTGCCTTCAATATCGATAAACACCCAAGAGATTAAGCGACCGTTTTCACTGGTGAGCATAGGTGCGCCATCGGTGATTTCTATATCCGCTAAATTTCGCAGTGGTAGATAATTTCCCGATTTAGTGATCACAGGGAGTTCGCGCAGCTTTTCGATATTATCGCGTAGCTCACGGGGATAACGTAGGTTGATGGGATAGCGCTCAGCCCCTTGTACCGACTCGCCAATATCCATACCGCCAATGGCGTAACGCACGACATCTTGAATATCTTGTAGTGACATACCGTAACGTGCGGCGACATCCAGTTTGGGAGTGATATCGATATAACGCCCGCCACCACTGCGTTCAGCATAGGCTGATTTTGTGTGTGGCACTTTGCTGAGAATGGCTTCTATCTTAGCTCCTATGCTTTGCAGCTCGTTGACATCGGCACCAGTGATCTTAATGCCGACGGGGGTTTTTATCCCCGTCGAGAGCATGTCAATACGGGTTTTGATAGGTTGCACCCAAGCATTGGTGAGTCCTGGTACTTTGACGGTTTGCTGTAGTTGGGCAATGATGCCATCTAAGGTCATGCCTTCACGCCATTCCTCATGGGGTTTGAGCATGATAGTAGTTTCAAGCATGGTCAGCGGCGCGGGATCGGTCGCGGTTTCGGCGCGGCCTACCTTGCCAAACACGCGGGCCACTTCGGGCACGGTTTTAATCAAACGATCCGTTTGCTGTAACACTTCGGCGGCTTTGCCCGCACTGAGTCCTGGTAACGCGGTTGGCATGTAGAGTAAATCGCCTTCTTCTAACTCGGGCATAAACTCACTGCCCATGCGCGTCATCGGATACCAAGCGCTGACTAAGGCAATCAATGCTAATCCTAGGGTGATTTTAGGAAACCTAAGTACCAGATTAAGCGAGGGCTTATATAAAGCGATCAGCACGCGACTGATGGGATTTTTATGCTCACTCGGAATTTTTCCCCGAATAAAATAGCCCATTAAGACTGGCACTAATGTGATTGCTAATAATGCGGAAGCGGCCATAGCAAAGGATTTGGTATAGGCCAGCGGTGCAAATAAACGGCCTTCCTGCGCTTCGAGTGCGAACACAGGCACAAAGCTTAAGGTGATAATAATCAATGAGAAAAATAACGCAGGGCCGACTTCAATCGACGCTTCGGTGACGATTCGCCAATGTTCTTTAGTATCGGGTTCTCGGTTGTGTTCTGTGTGAAACTGTTCCAAATGTTTGTGCAGGTTTTCAATCATCACAATTGCGCCGTCCACCACTGCGCCTATGGCAATCGCGATACCCCCAAGACTCATAATGTTGGCATTCACCCCCATCTTATTCATTACGATAAAGGCAATCAGGATTGAAAGCGGCAGGGTAATGATGGCGACTAAGGTTGAGCGTGCGTGCAGTAAAAACAGCAGGCAGACCAACCCTACCACTAGCATTTCTTCGACGACCTTGCTGAATAAATTATCAACGGAATTAAGGATTAATTGGGATCTGTCGTAGGTGGGGATGATTTCAACCCCATCGGGTAAACCAGCTTTCAGTTCTTCAAGCTTAGCTTTTACGGCATCAATCGTGGATAAAGCATTTTCGCCGTAACGCATCACAATAATGCCGCCTACGACTTCACCTTCGCCGTCAAGTTCGGCTATACCGCGGCGTGAGGCAGGGCCTTTGCGTACGGTAGCAACATCTTTCAGTAATAAACCTGTACCAGAAGGGCTGGTGATACCAAGGGGAATTTCGCGGAAATCCTCAAGGGTTTGACGATAGCCTTTGGCGCGCACCATATACTCGGCTTCAGCCATTTCGATGACCGAGCCGCCAGCTTCGCTATTAGATTTTTCTATCGCATCTTTAATGCTGGCGATATCCAGTTTATAGATCGCCATTTTGTCGGGTTCGAGTACGATCTGGTAGGTCTGCTCCATACCACCGACGGTGGCGACTTCAGACACGCCAGCCACGCTTTGTAGCTCTAATTTAAGATACCAGTCCTGCAGGCTTTTGAGTTGTGATAAATCTAAACTGCCAGAGCGATCGACCAGCGCATATTCATACACCCAACCGACACCGGATGCATCGGGACCGAGTGAAGGTTGTACGCCCTGGGGCAAACGGCTGCTAATTTGACTCAGGTACTCGAGTACCCGTGAGCGCGCCCAGTAGATATCTGTGCCATCTTCAAAAATCACATAGACATAAGAATCGCCGAACATGGAATAGCCGCGTACCGTTTTGGCGCCGGGTACAGCTAACATGGCGGTAGATAAAGGGTAAGTCACTTGTTCTTCAACCAATTTTGGCGCTTGACCCGGGTAAGGGGTTTTAATGATCACTTGTACGTCGGATAAATCCGGCAGCGCATCAAGCGGCGTTTTGCGCAGCTCTTGTACGCCCCAAACAGTGATCATGATGGCGATAATCAGCACCATCAATCGCTGCCTGATTGACGCCTCGATAATATATTTCAACATAACGCGCTCCTAGTGCTGATGACCGCTGCTTAAACGCATTAAGCTGCCCTTGAGACTGGCCTCGGAGTCGAGTAAAAATTGCCCTGAGATCACCACGCGCTCGCCTTCGGTTAAGCCCGAGACAATTTCTGCCTTACCTTGACTCATCATGCCGACGGTCACGACTTTAGCGGCAAAACTATTGTCGTCTTGTTTGACTATCACGCGATTCTCTTTACCCGTTTGGATTAAGGCTTCCTGTGGGATTACTAGCGTGTCTTTATTGGGGCCGCCAAAAAGCGAGACCTTGGCGAGGGTTTTAGGTCTAAGGGAAACATGGGTGTTATTGAGCACAACACGCACTCGCAAGCTACGCGTGACAGGATCAAGTTCCGGATAGATATAATCTATAGTGCCTTTTATCCCGCTTAAGTTCATGGCGGGCACAGCCACTTCAGCCTGTTGGCCTTTGACTATCCAGCTTTGTTCATTTTCAAACACATCGGCTATGACCCATACCTTAGAGAGATCGACTAACGACATCACTTCGGTGGATGGCTCAATATACATACCATCGCGGATAGACAGTGTTTCGACTACACCATCCTGTTGTGCATAAAAGGGTACCCGATATTGGGTTTGGCGCGAGTCGGCTAATTGCTTGATTTGTTGCTCGGTAAATCCTAAAAATGACAGTCTTAAGCCTGCTCTACGAACAAGATCCTGATATCTCTGATTGCCTGCTGTTTTGGCGGTATCTAAGGCGAGTAAATAATCATCCTGAGCATTGACTAAATCCGGTGAATAGATTTCATAGAGTAGCTGCCCTTTTTTGACTGTGTCTCCCATGGACTTAACCATTAGTTTTTCAACCCAACCCGTTACTCGAGCATGGATATGCGTTATTTGGCTTTCATCGTAATCCACTTGTCCAACGGTCTCGACAAATTTCCATAGCGTATCGCGCTCAACTTTAGCGACTTTTATGGCTAGCGCTTGCTGCATGCTGCCGGAAACATTGATATTGATTTCGTGAGTGTTACCACCCGTTTCGACTTTTTCTAAATTCATACCACAGATAGGGCATGTACCGGGTACATCGCTGATGATGTGGGCATGCATAGGGCAAATGTACTTAGTTGTTGTTTCTTCGCTGGTTTTTTTAACAAGATTGTTAGCCTTAGGGGTTGGTGTGTCGAACACTTGGCTTGCCGCTTTCGTGGTCGAGGTGTGCGCATGTTCTGTCGCTAAGTGATCTGTATGTTGATGTTCAGCATGTGGATCTGCTGAATTGGTATCGGTACCTTCCTTTTCAACTAAAAACATATTGCACTTAGGGCAGCGACCAGGCTCATGGCTGAGCACTTCAGGATGCATAGGGCAAGTGTAGGTTTTTACTTGATTTAACGGATTATTCTTAGGCGCTGTTGCAGAATTTACTGCAGCTTCGGTTGCCACGGGCTCTTGTGTGCTCGCCAGTTGGGCATGGCTCAACCAAGGTGTACCTAAGAGTAAGCTACTCAAGATCAGTACGGCTTTAGGGGTCTGCTTTTTTACGGTTTTTAATGAATTCATATGCCTCATCTCCAGCCTAGCTTAGTGGTGTTTGTGGGCGTTTTTTGCCGCACCTTCAGCTGGTTTTGCTTCTACTGCCTTTGGCTCTAAGTTCATACCACATTGAGGGCAAGTATCCTCTTTGCTGCCAGTCACTTCAGGGTGCATAGGGCAAACATGGGTATGGGCTTGTTCCTGTGGATTGGCATTGTCGTGTTGATGTGCGTGCGGCGCGGCCGTCGCAAACACGCTTGTGCTGGTCAGCAAGAATGCGATTAAGGCGAGATTAGTTAGTGTTTTCATATTATTCACTCCATCGGATTAACGGCCGAATATGAGCGCATAAACGTCAGTGAGCACAGTGGATCAAAGCGGTTCGCTTCGATAGACGGATTGATGCCACAATTTGGCATTCGGCTCAGTAATCAACGTTTTGCTAGACTCGGGTGCACGATTTAATGATAAGGCACCACAATAAACGGCTAAATAGTGCGTTAGCTTAGGGCTAACAGCATTGTCGTTTTAGCTTGGTCGTTTGGCTTTTTTAAGGGTTGATTTGCCCAATAAGCACAAAGTAGGGCTAGGCTATCGGTGGTTTAAAGGCCGAAGACAAAGAGATAGAGTGGAAATGAGGCATAGGAGTGGCCATTGCAGTATCGCTCATTCTCACACTTGGCCAGAGGTGTGGGCTGAATAGAGTGCCAGCGACTGAAATCGTCAAACAATGACCACAATCATTTGAACATGATGTGGTGCCATCACAGCAATGCTGTTTCGCGCCGGGAAGCATTTTATCGTTGCAGCAATCCGCGTTGGCCATTGAATGTGAGTCAGAACTGTTCTCTGTGTCCATCTGCATCATTGTAGCGTGGTGCATTTGGGAGGAAACCTCATGATTCATCGCACTCATATCCATAGTGTGTGGCACCATGGCGTGACCATTAGACACGACACTTTGCCCGACGAGTGCGAGTAGAGTGAATATGACTAAAAAATAACGACCGAGTGTGTGATGCATAAGTCTTCCAAATGATGAACGGCTCGATTCTAGCATAGTGATGTTTAGCTGTAATGATTTAACTCACACTTCAGTTAACGCCCCAATTCAAATATCTAATTAATCTAAATTAGCAAATAGAATTTCTGACTCGAAGTTTTGTCTTCAACGGGCTTATCATGAATATGACTGCGTATTCTAAGAGACTCAAATTGATCGTAGAAAGTTTCATTTCGAACAGTATTATTCGGCTTACCTGCGTTTTACCATTTATTTCTGCTTCACTCTCAAGGTGCAATAAACATTGGCGCGATCACATTTCTGTTTTCTAGAAAATAAATTTCTAGTTCTAGATTATCAAGGGGGAACCTAACTATAAAAAATCGGTAACTTGCGATTATCGGGTGATTGCATTAGCTTTAGTTAAAGTGCATCACAGTTCAGCTAGCGGTTTTTACCAAATGACGTCCAAATAGTTAGAGCTAAGTCTCATTTTGCGCTTTTAAGGTTAATTTAATCAGCAAATTTCGGCTTAAAATCAAATTTCTAATAAATGAAAGAGCATAAACTAGTCTTATAAAAACTAATTTTGACAATTTTGGAGATAGAGTGATGAACTGGCGTGCACTATTTAAACCTAGCGCGAAATATTCAATCCTGGCGCTACTGGTCGTCGGTATTGTAGTGGGTGTTGTGGGATACTTTACCACTCAACAAACATTACACGCGACCAGTACAGATGAGTTCTGTATGTCTTGCCATAGCAATCATTCGCTGAAGGATGAAGTGTTGGCTTCTGCCCATGGCGGCGGCAAAGCGGGGATTACGGTTCAGTGTCAAGACTGTCACTTACCCCATGGTCCAGTCGATTATTTGATCAAAAAAATCATCGTATCTAAAGATTTATATGGTTTCATGACAATTGATGGCTTTAACACTCAAGCTTGGTTAGATGAAAATCGTAAAGAACAAGCGGATAAAGCGCTGAATTATTTCCGTGCGAACGATTCTGCTAACTGTCAGCATTGCCACACTCGTATTTACGAGAATCAGCCAGAAACTATGAGCAAAATGGCTGTAAGAATGCACTCAAATAACTTCAAGAAAGAACCTGACGCGAGAAAGACCTGTGTTGACTGCCATAAAGGCGTAGCACACCCATATCCAAAAGGATAAGGTTTAGCGTCTAGTTGACCATTAAAAGCCCTCTATTGAGGGCTTTTTGCTGTCTGTGTGCTCGGTTAATTCGCTTGAATCATCACCCGTTGCCTATAAGCTAACAGGCTGAAAATTCCGAAGATAAACACTTGTAGATAATCTTGTTTCGTTAATGGTAGCAAGGTCTTAAACAGCATGTGGAAAATCGCGACTTGGAAGCAATGCATCATGCAGGTGATGGCAAACAGGATATTTAAAGTAATCGCCACATTGCTTTCAAAGGGGATGACTAAGTTGTAGGCCATCATCAACCAAGCAATCAGAGTGATGGCTTTACCTAAGTTAATCAATAAGGGCATGGTTTTCATCTTCGATGGGCTCAACAGTGGTTTCTGAGTGATATTGATATAAACGGTAGCTCACTTGCCCGGCATTCTTTTCTTTTAAGGCGTGCCAGCGAGAAGGGATAGCAAGTTGCGGCAATTCAGACTCGATTTCGACATAAATCAGCGCACCATCATTAAGCCAACCTTGAGTATCTAGCAGTTGAATCGTCTTTTCTGCCAATCCCTTACGAAAGGGGGGATCGATAAACACCACATCGAAACCTTGCTCGCAGCCCCTTTGCAGTACCACTAACGTATCAGCATTGAGCACTTCGGCCTTATCGCATTTAAGGGTTTGTAGATTTTCTTTTAATTGCATGGCTGCGCCGCGTTGCAACTCGATAATTTTGGCGAAACTGGCATAGCGGGACAAGGCTTCGAGAGCTAAAGCACCACTACCGCCAAAACAGTCGAGTACACGTGCATTGACTAAATCATTAGCCAGCCAATTAAAGAGTGTTTCGCGAACCCTGTCTGTCGTCGGGCGTAAACCTTCGAGATCTTGGATAGGTAGACGACGCGAGCGCCATTGGCCTGCGATGATCCGCACTTGTCCACTGCCGGGTTTATTTTTGGCTGTTTGACCCTTGGTCACATTATTTTTGACCGTTCGATGATTAACCAAAGTGCCCCCGTGATTTTGCCTGAAGAAAGAAAGTGGTAGACTGTGCCACCTTAATAAAGGCCGCTATTTTATATCAAAGTCTCACTAAAAGGTGAGAAGGCTAACTGAGCTTAGCTAATTGCCGACTTTTTGGGCGTAATTGCCGAGGCAATCTGGTATAACATCAGGGTCTTATTCAAAATTCAATACTGAAGTAGAGCGCTGGAATCACACATGGCAAAGAAAGGTTTTTTCTCTTGGTTTCGTAAAGATAAGTCACAAGATGAGGTCGTCGCTGAAACGCCAGTTGTTACTCCAACACAAGATACTGATGCAGCACAGTGTGTAGCGCCGGAACAAGTAGAGTCACAAGGGGTCATCGAGGCCGAAGCTCATGCTGAAAAACAGGCAGCAGAACAGTTAGCGGCCGAACAAACACAGGCAAAAGCCGAAGCCGAGCAATTCGCCCTTGAGCATGCTCGAATTGAATCGTTGCATTTTGCTAATCAGCAAGCTGAAGCGACACGTTTGGCTGCTGAACAACTTAGTGCACAAAAGCATGCTGCAGAGAAGTTAGCCGAAGCACAGTTAGAAGCAGAGCAACGCATTGCAGAACAATTGGCAGAACAGCAGTTAGCGGTTGAGCAAGCCGCCGCAGAGCAATTAGCTCAAGCAGAGGCGTCGCGTGTAGTTGCGGCTCAGCTAGAAGCAGAATTACTCGCAGCGGAACAAGCTGAACTTGCCCGCTTGGCCGCTGAACAGCATGCCGCTGAAGCCTTAGCGGCAGAACAACTTGCTGGCGAAGCACTGGCACGTGAGCAAGCAGAGGCTTTAGTCCAGCAACAAGCTGAAATTGAGCAAACTGTTATAGCCGTTGCTGAATTGCAACCTGAGCCGCAGGCTAGACCCGTTAAGGAAGGGCTCTTTGCTCGCCTGAAACGTGGCTTAATGCGTACCAGCGAGAATATTGGCAGTGGTTTTATCGGCCTATTTCGCGACAAGAAAATCGATGACGATCTGTTTGAAGAACTCGAAGAACAATTATTAATCGCCGACGTTGGTGTCGAAACCACTACGCGATTAATCAAGAATTTGACAGAGCATGCCTCACGTAAGCAGCTTAAAGATGCCGAAGCTTTATATGAATTGCTGCGGGATGAGTTGCAAAAAACACTCGATCCAGTCGCTATCCCGTTAGTACCAGACAATGCTAATGGCCCATTTGTTATCTTAATGGTTGGCGTTAATGGCGTGGGTAAAACTACCACTATTGGTAAATTGGCCAAACAATATCAGAGCCAAGGTAAGTCAGTCATGTTAGCCGCGGGTGATACCTTCCGTGCTGCAGCGGTTGAGCAGCTACAGGTTTGGGGTCAACGTAATGATATTACAGTGATTGCCCAGCATACAGGTGCTGATAGTGCCTCTGTGTTGTTCGATGCTTTACAAGCGGCCAAGGCGCGTAAAGTGGATGTATTGATTGCCGACACTGCTGGTCGTTTACAGAATAAAGCGCACTTGATGGAAGAATTGAAGAAAGTCGTGCGAGTGATGAAGAAACTCGACCCAGATACGCCACATGAGGTCATGCTGACATTAGATGCGAGCACAGGGCAAAACGCGATTAGCCAAGCACAATTATTTCAGGAAGCCGTAGGTGTAACGGGTATTACCATCAGCAAGTTAGATGGAACGGCTAAGGGCGGCGTGGTCTTTGCGATTGCTGATAAGTTTAATATTCCGATCCGTTACATAGGTGTGGGTGAGCAAATTGACGATTTGCGTACCTTCAATTCGAAAGAATTTATCGATGCCTTGTTCACTCAAGAAAAAGCGGATAGCTAATTTATGATTGATTTTCAGCAGGTCAGTAAGATTTATCCTGGCGGCCAAATGGCGCTGGAGGATGTGAATTTTCATCTACAGCAAGGTGAAATGGCATTTTTAACCGGCCACTCGGGGGCGGGTAAAAGTACGCTGTTGAAATTAATCACGGTAATCGAGCGGGCAACAACGGGGCGCGTCGCGATTAACGGTCACGATATCGCCAAAGTCAGCCCTAAACATGTGCCTTATTTGCGCCGCAATATCGGGATGATTTTCCAAAACCATCACCTATTGATGGACCGAAGTGTGTTCGACAATGTGGCTTTACCACTGGTGATTGAGGGATTCTCCCATGGCGAAATCCGTAAGCGTGTTGCGGGTGCCCTCGACATGGTGGGTTTATATGGCAAGGAGCGGCATAACCCGATTATGTTGTCCGGCGGTGAACAGCAACGTGTTGGCATTGCCCGTGCGATTGTGAATAAACCGCCTTTACTACTCGCCGATGAGCCTACGGGTAACTTAGATCCTAAATTATCTATGGATATTTTGCGTCTGTTTGAAACCTTTAATGATGCGGGAACCAGCGTATTAATCGCCACCCATGATTTAGGTCTTATCGCACGAATGAAATATCGCACTTTTACCCTCAAACAGGGCCGTATGTTAGGTGCACAAGAGTTGCATCCTAATGTGCACACTCGCAGTGCACCGACGAATAGAGGTGAAGGGCAATGAGCGATAGCGCAAAATTAACTCGCAGCAAGCTGCCTCTGTCTGGTCGGATTGTGATGTTTTTTATTCGCCATGCGCAGCAAGCAATGGCGAGCATGGGAGAGCTCTGGCGCAACCCAATATCCTCTGTGATGACCATGGCAGTCTTAGGTGTGAGCCTAAGTCTGCCTGCAGCATTGCAAGTGTTAGTTAAAAATGCCGAGACCATTACCAGTTCCTGGAACAGCGCGGCAGAGATCTCCTTGTTTATCGACGATAATCGTAGTGAACAAACGATTCAGAGCCTGCTGACTCGCATTCGGACATATCCCGAAGTGGATAAAGTGCAATACATAGATAAAAATCAAGCGCTAGAAGAGTTCCAACGCTTATCTGGGTTTGGTGAGGCCTTGGCCTATTTAGATAAAAATCCTTTGCCCGCGGTCATTACCGTTACGCCTACGCCGCGTTACTCAACACCAGTGGGCGCCCGTGAACTCTTAACTAAACTAGAGCGCGAGCCTGAGATTAGCTTTGGCCGCTTAGATATTGAATGGTTAGAACGGTTACAGGCGGTAGTGCGTCTACTCGAACGTACTGTGATGGCGATTGCTGCGTTACTTGTTCTGGCTGTGGTCTTAGTGATAGGTAATACGATTCGCTTGGCAATTATGAATCGGCGCAGCGAAATTGAAGTGATGAAGCTAGTCGGAGCAACTGAAGCCTTTATCCAGCGCCCATTTCTCTACACAGGGATTTGGTACGGGGTTATTGGCGGCATATTGGCTTGGCTTATCATCAACTTATTAGTGTGGTATCTCGATTCCGCCCTTGCCGAACTTTTAGGCTTGTATGGCAGTCAGCTTGAAATGAAATCACTCACTTTTATTGAACTGCTGCAATTGGTTGGACTTGCCTCATTTTTAGGTTGGTTAGGTTCGTATTTGTCTGTACGCCAGCATTTACGGTCGATTGAACCTTCATAATAATCAGTCGATTAAACTAAAAAAAGTGACGAAAAAAATGCTGAGGAATGAACTTTTGTTCACTTGCAATGTCTACTTCAGCGAGGTAAAAAGGGTATCCGCAAACGAGCTGAGGTTGACATACTCTGTCAATTAGCCGATAGTTCGTGAGCTTATTCTTAGGGTATTTTGTTGTTGAACCTAAGAATGCACTCGTTAAGTAGTCTGAGAAATGTAGGAGAGCGAATGACCTTTCAAACGCAATCAATGGCACTGACAGTCCCACAGGGCGCCAGTAGTCTAGAAGCTTATATCCATTCAGTGACTAGCATCAGCATGCTGGACGCTGAGGCTGAGTATGAGTTAGCCAAGCGTTTACAGGAAACTGGTGATCTACAAGCTGCGAAGCAACTGATTATGTCGCACTTACGTTTTGTAGTGCACGTTGCTAAAGGCTATTCAGGCTATGGTTTGCCACAGGCTGACTTGATCCAAGAAGGCAACATAGGCTTGATGAAAGCGGTTAAACGCTTCGATCCCGATGTTGGCGTGCGTCTTGTGTCTTTTGCTGTGCACTGGATCAAAGCTGAAATTCATGAATATGTGCTGAAAAACTGGCGCATAGTTAAAGTCGCGACCACTAAAGCGCAACGTAAGTTGTTCTTTAACATCCGTAAAGCGAAAAAACGCTTAGGTTGGTTCAGCGATGCAGAAGTCACTATGGTGGCTGAAAATTTAGGTGTGTCTAAGGCCGATGTGACCGAAATGGAATCACGTATGGCAGCGCAAGATCCGGCATTTGATTTAACCAATGATCAAGACGAGGAGCAAGATTTTGCCCCCGTTCATTATTTGGAAGATCATTCATCGGATTTAGCGGAAAATATTGAAAACGACAACTGGGAATCGAATGCTCAAGGTCGTTTATTATCGGCCATCAAAACCTTAGATGAACGTAGCCAGCATATTCTGCGCGCCCGTTGGTTAGATGACGATAAAACCACACTGCAAGAACTTGCAGAGACTTATCAAGTGTCGGCCGAACGTATTCGCCAACTTGAGAAAAATGCCATGAACAAGCTAAAAGCTTGCATGGAAGCCTAAGTTGCGTCACGTGTAAAGTGATTTTAACTTACCCATAAAAAAACCTGCTGCGGCAGGTTTTTTTATGGGTGAAAATTGGCTTGATGATAAATCAGTACTTAACAAGATTAGCTATCAAGGCTTTTCTGTTTACTTTCAGTCCTATTTGTTCATTATTTTCTGGCCATGAATAATATTGTCTTGGACGTTTGAATCGGGCGATTTTGTTGGCAAGGAATAGTTCAAGCGTATTTGCAATCGACTCTGGGTGGTGGGTTAAACTGCCGCGAATGATGGCGGCAGGGAGATTGCCAAATTGTACATCTGGTATGGCGAAAACGATTGCATCGTCTATTTGTGGGTGTTGTTTAAGCGCGGCTTCGATTTCTTCTGGCTGGATGTTTTCGCCGCCGCAGATAAACATATTATCGACGCGGCCAAGAATGTGCAGATTACCATTTTCGTCCCATTCGCCCTTGTCCTTGGTGTAAAACCAGCCGTCTTGTTCAACGCACTTTTGTATTCCATCCGCGGTGAGATAGCCCATAAACAGGCATGCGCCGCGCACCAAAATTACACCGTCTTCGATTTTGAGCTCACGTTTGGGGAGTCGTTTGCCACTGCTACCGTCGCTTAAAGCGTGACCTGTGGTGATCTGCGAGCCCATTTCCGTCATGCCGTAACTGGTGTAACTGGCGATATTGCGTTGCTTAAGTTGTTGGAGTAAGTCGATTGAGACTGCGCCGCCACCAAGTAATAAGGCTTTGATACTTTTAAGCTTGCTGCTCGTATCGACGAGTAACTTGCTCAGTTGTGTGGGAACGAGAGATATGTGAGTCAACTGATCTTGGTCAACCTGCTGACCAAGGCTAAGCGCTTGATCTGGCATGACAACACTGGCACCGACTAAGGCACAGCGGTTTAATATCGCAAGACCGCCAATATGGAATAAGGGCAAGGAGAGTAGCCAGGCATCACCTTGTTCGAGTGGGATTAAGCTGCGGGCACCTTCGGCATTGGCAATATGATTCGCTAAGCAATGCACCGCCGCTTTGGGAAAGCCACTAGAGCCTGAAGTTAAAATCACATTAGCTGGACGAGTAAAGTCGACAGTCAGGGCTAAGTCACTGCTAACGCGATTGAAATTTAAGCGCAAGTGATGGCAATTCTGTAGTTCACAAACCTCAGCACTCCAAACATAGCGGATCTGATGTTCATTAATTAAGTCTTGGATCTGCGCGAGGGGGAAACGTGGTGAGATAGGAAAAAAGATTACTCCTATATCGATGCAGGCCCAATAGAGACAAATCATCTCGAGATTATTGCTAGCAATACAGGCGAGCGGCTCACCGTTTGAGATCCCCGCAGCGCTTAGCTGCTGAGCCAGTGCGATAACGCGCTGGCTAAGCTCTGAGTAGCTAATGTCTTGCCCCGCCAACTTGATGGCTGTCTGTTGTGGAAACGCAAGCGCAGCTTGGTGCACGGGTGACAGTGCAAGCGGTTTTGATAGGCTGGCATTAGACAAACTCGTTTCCCTCACTTTTGGCTGTATCATTATTTTGTTGCATTGAATCAATGGCGTGCAGTGCAATTGGCTCAAGTTGCGCGAGTGTGAGGCAGTATTTTTTACCCGATGACACGATTAAATCTTGGCTAAAGGCGCTGAGGGTATCGAGCCCAGGGATTTCATCGGGAGTGAGAATCGCGGCTAAATGGGCCAGATCATTAATGCCTAAACTGCTCTCTAGACTCGAACTGATAATGCAACGTACGCCATAGCTTTGCGCCGTATCGATTAAATTAGCTAGTTTTTCGATACTGCCGAGCAGCATAGGTTTGATGACAAGCGCAGTCAGGCCATTTTGCATTACAAACTGGTATTCTGGATCGTTGAGCGATTCATCGAGGGCGTAGGGTATACCAATTGCTTGATAAAATTCATGATTATCATGAGGATTCAGGCAAGGTTCCTCAATGTACTCTATGGTATCTAGGGGCAAGCAAGCGGCAAATTCGATTGCTTGCTCAAGTGTAAACCCTCGGTTCGCGTCCAAACGCAATTTGAGATCGGGGCGGGTACGTAAAATGCCATAAATCAGGCTTAGTTCATCTTCGATTGAAGTTTGCGCGACTTTGACTTTCACCGAACGAACATTACAGCCAAGGGCGGCAATTTTGCTATCGAGCAAGTCTCTGCTCGCATCCGTTGGATGATAAATCAAAGGGACTGTGGCCGTTTGTGGACGGATGGCATCGAGTTTGCCCATTAACTTGGCTTGTAACAGACTTAAACCAAAGGCCAAAGAAGGGTACGGACTTTGCTCGGCGCATTCTAGCAATGTATCAATATGCTGACCGCAGAGTTGGGGTAATAATCCAGTCAAAGCCGTTTGCACTTGAGTGAGTGTTTCACGGCTGAACCCCATCAAGGCTTGTTCATCGACATCTATGCCAGAGAGTGGGGAAATTTCAACTTCGACTTGTCTATGCTCGCCACCAAGATTAGCGCTGGCACAGGCTTGTAATACTAATCCCGCTCTGTGATCGATACGTTGCTTGCCGACGGGCAATAATACGTCGAGCGGTAGTCGATATTGATACAGGTTAAGCGAAGTTAATATCATATATTACCTACATTTTAATTCTGTCATTACCCTAGCAACTTCACTATTTTTGAGGTTAATGCCTCGGGAGCAGCTTGGTGTATGTTGTGGCCGGCGCCGTGAATACTATGGACGAGGATGGGCGCGTGTAATTGCCACTCTTGGGCGAGAGCGTGGAACTTGGCATCTTGGCTGCCCGCAAAGAAATGGCACTCACAGGTAAGCAGCAAAGGTACATCCCACATCGATGCTTGGTGTGCGAGTGAGGTGGCTATGAATACCTCTTTAAGCCGCAGTTTAGGATGCAGATCTAATGCTGCAGAACGATGCTCTATTAAGGTTTTTCGTTTGGTAGCCGTCATATCGGCAAATACGGGCTGCTGATACCACAAGCTTAAAAAGTCTTTGCTATTCAGATGCAGTAAACGCTCGGCCCACTGGGTATCATTTTTGATTCTGGCAAGTTTTTCTTGCGGGTCTGTAAGTCCAGGATGGCAGGATTCGAGGTTTAGGCTCAGTAGTCTTTCTGGATAGGCTTTGGCAAGGTGCAGAGCAATACGGCCACCTAGAGAATAACCATAGAGATGGAATTGACCAATATGAAGGCCATTCAGGTGTGCCAACACATCTTCAACACATTGGTTAAATCCATCTAATTCGGTTGGCTTCAACTCCTTTTGGTTATCCCCGTGGCCCGGCAGATCTAAGCAAATACAGTGAAAGTGCTGGCTTAGCGCTGGCATTAACGGTAACCAGTCGGTCTTAGTGCCTAAAAAGCCATGCAGTAACACTAAGGTCGGTAGTGAAGAATTGCCGTAACGGGCCATGGTTGGCATTAGCTTTGTTTCACCCACAAGTTGAGCTCGGCGATTTGGTCGCTGGCTTGTGTTTGACTTACATTGACTTCAATGATCGAAGCCCCCTGAAAATCCAGTGCTTCATTATAGCTATCTTGAAAATCGGCTAAATTATCCACTTGATTATAGGGCAAATTAAACATAGCTGCGGCGTAGCCAAATTCTAAACCGTGGCTGAGTCGATAATAATCGCTACGGACTTGTTCATTGGGAACGGGCAATAAGTTAAAGATGTTACCGCCATCGTTATTGAGGATCACGATCACCAGCGGGCTGGTTAAGCCTTTAGCGATGGCCAGCGAGTTAAGATCGTGCAGTTGTGATAAATCACCGATGATTAAACTCGTGGGTTTGCCTTCATGGGCCGCAATACCGCAGGCGGTGGCGAGTAATCCGTCAATACCCGATGCGCCACGATTAGTATAAGTGGTTGCCGTACAACAACTGACAGGGGCATACATGTCGTACAAGCGTACAGGCAGGCTGTTGCCGATAAAAAGCTGCTGTTCTAGCGGACGAGTATTGGCGATGGCGCGCACAACTTGTGCTTCACCAAATTCCCCTTGGTCGATATTGCGCACAAATAAGTTATGCAATTCATCGTTATAGGTGATTAGGGTATTCGCCCAGTTTGCAGAGGATGAGCGATACCAATTTAAGGCCGCAAACTGCTGTGCATTCGCGTGCCAAATGTGTTTAGCATTGTGACTAGGGTCAAGCCTGTCTTGTTCTGGTAAAACCTGCCAATAGCTGTGCCAATTTTGCTCGGCGAGATAGCCTATCAAGCGTTTTGATAATAAACGGCCGCCGAATACGAGTACTCGATCCGCTTCCTGCAATAGATTACGCGCCCTTGGATGTTGCAGCAGTTGATCAATATTACCTATTGCCGCGGGATGCTGACGCAGTTGCGACTGGGCATCAGTAAGTAATGGCCAGCCGATTTTTTGCGATAGGGCAATTAGTTGCTGTGGATCTTGTTCAGGCGTGAGAGTGCCGACAACGATCACCCCTTTACCGTGGACGAACCGCATAATGGCATCGTCACTTGGGCTGCTCACCTGTTTGCTCTTACCGTATTGGGCATACGGGCGTGCGAGCTGCAGCCAAGTTTGCAATGGTTTGAGGTAGGGTGATTCGGCATCAAGAATTGCGCCACCGAGTTCACTCGGATACAAGGGCTCACGGTACATGCAGTTGATGTGCACTGGACGAGTTTGATTCGCCACTGCTTCATCCACTGTGGTAAGCAACGCCTGCGGTGCGATATGTGTATCCGGTGTTGGCAAATTCACTTGAGTGGCATAATTCGCAAAAATTCCCGGTTGGACTATGGCTTGATTAGCACCGCAGCCGAGTAATTCTGGCGGACGATCGCCACTTAAGACGATTAAAGGTACATGGGTCAGCCACGCCTCCACAATGGCAGGGTACAAGTTGGCGACTGCTGTGCCTGAGGTCGTAATGATGGCGACCGGTGCGCGGCTGGCTTTGGCTAGACCTAAGGCCATAAAGCCGAGCCCACGTTCGTCGAAATGTAAGTGACGCTGGAGTTTAGTTTGCTGGGCGGCGGCGAGGGTTAACGGTGTTGAGCGCGAGCCCGGCGCCATACACACATGTTGCACGCCAAGACGTGCTAACTCCTCAAGAATAAGGGCGCCCCAAATAAGATTAAGAGTGGCTGTATTTTCGGTCCGCATAGCTGAATCTATTAGGATAAAGATGGGCTTAGTGTAACGTGTTTATGCTCCAAGATGTATGCTTGGTTTAACAATTCTCGAGTGGATCGCATGGGGGCTGAGGTGGAGCCTAAGCTAAGGCAGAGGATGCCTGTCACCTCGTGTATCGGTGGTTTGTTGTTTGGATATGTTGAGCTATTGCTTGGTTAGATAATACGATCGACGATTTTTTTAATCTCTCCGCTTAACCATTTCAAGTCCTCATTGATTGCATTAGGCTGATTTTTTTGCACTAAGAAAATCGTTGGGGTTTCTGTATCTGCATATAAATGTTCTGCTTCATACTGCGATAGTTGACACGTATGCAGTTCAGGAATATCGCTCACCATTTCGTAAACTATCCGATAAGGCAATAGGGAGACTGCATTACTTTCGCCTAGATATTCAAACAAACTTGAAATACTGGTAATGGTAATTTCAGTATTGAGTTTAATGCCATTCGTTATGCAAAACTCTTGGTATGGACTCAATTTGGTGCTGGGATTACCAAGATCCGTATTGACATAGGGGTATTCCGCAATCGTTTCTAGGGTGATTTCCCGTTTAAAAATAGGATGATGCCTGCTAGCAATCAGGTAGAGTTTGTCCATACGTTGTAATTCAGTCGTTAGCAGTTTATCGCCGAAGGCGGCAACATCGGCAGCACTTTTATTGCAACAAATACCTAGGGTTGTATCACCATTAATAATGTCTTGAGTCGTATGCATAGACCAAGGGTTTATATTAATGTGCATGGGTTTTTGCTCTTCTTTAATAGCCTGCATCAAGGCTTTAGGAAAGGTGTAGGCAATTAACCCTGGTGCTGCAATTTCGACATGTGTCTTAACTTGGCGAGTGTTTGCTATTCTGGCTTTTTGAAACTTATCAGTACACTCAATTGCTTCTTTTGCAATTGGATATAAATGAGTAGCAAACTCATTTGGGAATAAGCCATATTTACGACGAATAAATAACTCATCACCAAAAATTTCCCGTAGATTTTTAAGGCTACGGCTGATTTTAGGAGCTGGAATATCTAGCGCTTTCGATACATAGGTTGCTGACTTGTTCTCATATAATGAAACAAGTATTTTTAAACTCAGAATATCGAGGCCATCCATGTTACTAATGTGCATTTTTTATATTCCTTAATATTGAGCAAATACTTAAATCAATGCCTAATTATGGTGCTAATTAATAATTTTAATGTGAAACTAATCCCAAGTTTTGGATCTAGATTTTATCTAAGTGTATCAAAGGTTTTTTTGTTTTATTTTTAATATTTAAAATTTCAAAAACTGATATTTACATATTTAAAATACAAATACTGAATTATCAAGTATCAATATTTGTATTTAAGATTTACATAATTTTGCAATGTGACGAGCCATGTAAATCATTGTTTGTATTTAAGTTGTTATTTGCAAGTGTGACATGCGTCAAGAAAAGATAAGTGTTTTCAAATAATACTAAAGTTGCTTTAAAGGAGATAACAAAAAATAAATTAGTTTTTGGAGGCGTGTATGAATACTTCAGTCATTCTCAGCTATGCGTTTATGTACTTCGTACTATTCGTAGCAGTACCATTCGTGTTTGTGATGTTTGTCATGACTTGCATTAAGTTTTTTAAAGCAGGTCCTGATGAAGCCGCACATCATGAGATGAAACTTAAACCAGTATTGTTTGATAAACAAAGCTTCAATTTTTTTAAATCATTAAAAACAGTTGTTGAAGGTAAATACGATGTTTGTTGTAACGTACCATTAGACACTGTATTTGAGATGGACAAACATGATACGGAATTAAATCATGAATGCCGACTCGATTATGTATTGATCGACCATGATTCATCTGAAGTGAAAATGGTTATCAGTGACTTTGGCAAAGAAACTAACTCACCACTGAAAAAACTGTTTAGCAAATTCAATATCAGTTTCATTGAAATGAACCAGCATAAGCAGTGGGATACTCAGAGTCTTAAGCAAGCCTTGGCTGTGTGATCTTGACCGTCGGGTTCGGAATTATCCGAACTCGACCCCTTCTTTACCTTCCTACGGATAAATGTGAGGACTTCCTATGTCCAAAAGACAATGGCTGTGGTCGTTACGCTTAGGTGCTGCTGCGTTGCTTTTAAGCTTTTCTGCAATGAGTGCTGAGCCAGCCAATCAAATTAACAGTGATGCTTGTATGAAGTGTCACAAGCGTAATGGTCAAATGTTAGGGCATCATGGTCAAGATGCGATGAAAATGAGCTGTTCTTCCTGTCATGGAGAAAAGGGCGATCACCCTAAGAAACCGAATGATATGGTGGTCTTTGGTATGGAAGAATCGTCGGATCTGACGGTTCAGCTGAGAGTGTGTCAGAAGTGTCATACCAAGAAAAAACTCAGTGGTGCAGATTGGACGCATAACGTACATGCTCAAAAAGTGCCTTGTGCCGCCTGCCATAAATTACATAGCCCAACGGATCCAATGGCGGATATGACGCCGAAGGTTCGCAGTGAGCTATGTAGCAGTTGCCACACTGGCAAGCAGGAGTAAGGTTATGGAAAATTCAAAAAGAAGATTTCTAAAAGGCACCTGTGCCTTATTTGCCGGCGCTACAGGTGCATCATTACTCGCCACAGTGAATGCATCGGATAGCGTTAAAGCAGAACCTGATGTCAAATATGCACTTATTCATGATGAAACTAAGTGTATAGGTTGCCAAGCGTGTGAGGTGGCTTGTCGTGAAGTGAATAATGTACCCGAAGGTGTTTCTAGGCTTCAAATTAAGCAAGCGGGTCCCTTTGGCGAATACCCTAATCAGTTTTATCACTTTAGTCGCAAGTCTTGTCAGCATTGTGAAGACGCACCCTGTGTAAATGTATGTCCAACGGGAGCTGCATTTATTGATAAAGAAACGGGTATCGTTTCTGTCGATGCATGGAAATGCGTAGGTTGCCAATACTGTATTGCAGCTTGTCCTTATCAAGTCCGTTTTATTAATCCTGTCACCCATGCGGCGGATAAGTGTGATTTCTGCCGAGAAACTAACCTAGCTCAAGGTAAACAACCTGCCTGTGTTGCTGCTTGCCCAACAAAGGCACTCGTGTTCGGTAATTTAAAGGATCCGACTTCTGAGGTTGTTCAAGTTCTGCGGTCTAATCCAACCCAGCGCACTAAGGTTGATCTTGGAACGAGACCTAAATTGTTCCGTATCGTTGCAAAATCAGGGGAGGTGATACTATGAGTGCCCTACATTTTGATACCTTAGTGTGGCATTGGCCGATTGCAATTTACCTGTTTTTAGCGGGTGTATCTGCGGGAGCCATGTTCTTCGCCGTACTGTTGAAACATTTTGTTTTGAAGCAAAACGCCTATCAGTCTGGTTTTGTGCGAGCCGCTTGTATCGTCGCGCCTGTAGCTGTGATGGCCGGGTTAGGGATATTGGTCGCAGACTTAACTAAACCTCTCGATTTTTGGAAGATTTTGGTGTTCTACAACCCTAAATCTGTCATGTCGATGGGCGTGCTTATTCTGCTGATTTACCAAGTATTTATGTTTATGTGGATTGGTTTGACCTTCCGTAAACCTGTTGATGCTTGGTGTGAAACACGCTTTCCTATTGTGCTTAAGTTGACCGCATTATTGGCTCGATTTGAAGCGACAATTACAGGATTGCTCGTGATTCTATCCTTGGCATTGGGCGCGTATACAGGCTTCCTACTCTCGGCCTTGCCAGGCTATCCCATGCTTAAAAACCCTGTGTTACCTCTGCTGTTTTTGGCATCTGGTTTGTCTTCCGGTGCGGCATCATCTTTACTCGGTGGCGTGTTGATGAATGGCAAGCCTAATGACAAAGAGGTGCACTTTATCCACAAGGTTGAAATCCCACTGATTTTAGTCGAAATTGTGCTGATTTTTACCTTCTTTATGGGCTTAGTGCTAACAGGTGGACAGAGTAAAATAGCCGCCTTTAATGCCTTAGGGTATGGCTTCTGGGGATGGATTTTCTGGCTTGGTATTATTGGACTCGGTTTGTCTGGACCATTGGCGATGAATCTGTTTATGACGGCGACATCTAAACGGAAATGGGCCTATGTGGCGGGGACGGCTTGCTTGAGCTTGATCGGGGTATTACTGCTACGTAACTTCATACTCTATACAGGACAAATGACGATCGCTTAAGGCGTGCCGTTAATTAATGACGAAAAAATCATAATAATCAATGGAATCGACGGATCGCGGAAACAATGTCAAAGGAAAACATTGTAGATGAGGCCCTTGCGGCGCTGGCTGAGCTCTCAAGGGTTAAGTCTAGCCGCGGTTGGTTGTGTAACAGGGAGGTCGCTGGGCAAGGATGCCATATTTTACACTTCAATATTTTGCCCTGCCTCCAAACGGGCCTCGCCACCTTATTCCTAAGGGTGGCGTTTCTTGTTTTAGGGAGGCACGATTTACTCGCCGAGGTTATTAATCCATTCACTCATTACCACATGGGTTTTGATCTTGATGATGTCAGTGTGAGTGTCGATATACTCACGGATCTCATGCAGGCGGCGCATCGAGGGCGCATGCACGTACACGAGTAAATCCATATCACCAGAAATACCACGGCAGGTAATCACTTCGGGAATCGCTTGGAATACGTGTACCACATCGGCGCAACGTGGACATTGATGCTGGATTTCGAAATAAGCCGATACTCCTTCTTTTTGCGACTCACTCAAGAGCACTTGATAGCCACGGATCACTCCAGTTTGTTCGAGCTTTTTTATGCGCTCGGCAACCGCACTACGGGATAGATTGACCTGTTCGGCGATATTCGACACGCTCTGGCGCGCATCCTGACGCAAACTATGAATGATGGCCGTATCGAATTTATCCAAGGGTGACTCCAGTGAAAATGGCTATATTGAATCTGTGTGTTATTTTGCCATTGGTTTGAATAACCACAGAATTTGCTGAGTATTTTTGCTTAAAATTTTACCAAAATTTAAGCTGGCCGTCATTTTGATGGAAATAACGTTATTTGCCGCGATTTTGCCGGTATTGGACGTGGAGAACACTGAAATTAACGGCAGATTGTAGGGCGAAATCTCATTATACTGACAGCTCAAAAACCACAGAATATTAACAGATGAATTCAAATAGCGGAACTATAGGTCGTTGGCAAGGTGCGGGTTTAATGGCGACCACTTTGCTCGGTACAGGGGTATTTATTTTGCCTCAGATGACTATTGAAAAAGCGCATTCTGGCGCCTTAGTCGCATGGATCTTGTTAACCTTGGCCATTATTCCAGTGGCACTGGTCTTTGGTCGTTTAGCGAGTGTATTTCCCCATGCCGCAGGCCCCGCTTACTTTGTCGAAAAAGCCTTTGGTCGCACTGCTGGTCGAACAATTGGACTGATCTTTTTACTGGTTGTGCCCATGGGGGCGCCGGCCGCGATTTTGATGACCTTCCAGTTTGTGAATGCCTTAATACCGATATCGGGTTGGTCCAAGGTTGGTGTTGAAATACTCGTGATTTTTGGCTTGTTTCTGATTAATTTAAGAGGCATCCAAGTGTCGGCTAAGCTGCAATTTGGCCTGACACTTTGCATTGTCGCCGTTGTTGTGGTCTTGTTTGGTGCGAGTAGTTTTCAGCAAGGTCATCTCACGACACTTGCTAGCCATGGTATGCCTGAAATGCCGACCGTGATGATTGCCGCTGGCATCGCTTTTTGGAGTTTCTTGGGTATAGAAGCTATGACCCATCTTGCCGATGATTTTCGTCGTCCGCAGCAAGATATGATCCCCGCTATGATGATGGGCACAGTGCTGGTGGGCGTGATTTATGTGGCTTGTACACTTTTACTGCTATTAGTGCCGACAGATAAAAGTGTCGCCATGATCGGCGTGTTTGACCAACTGCTCGGTGGTTACGGCGCACAAGTGATTGGTGTGTTAGGTATTGCAAGTGGATTGGCAACCGTTAACGTGTATGCGGCCAGTGCGGCACGTTTAGTGTGGAGCTTTAGTTGTGAAGGCATTTTACCGCGCTTCTTTGCCGTTAAGAATGCCCACGGAGTGCCCATTCGAGCACTTGCTGCGCTGTTATCTGTGATGGCAAGCGTGATCGTACTGACTTACCTTACCGGGCAAGAGTTAGAGCACCTTATTGCATGGAGCAACGGCGTATTTGTGGTGATCTATTTGATGGCTATGCTCGCTGCCGCTAAGTTATTACCACGGCACAATTGGCCGCTGGTGGCGCTGGGTTGTGCGTTTTGCTTAGTATTAGGTTTTGCCCTAGGTGCAAGTATGTCCTATGTGCTTGTGTTGATCTTAGTGGTCGCGCCATTTTTGTGGTGGCAAAAGACCCATATTAGTCGCAAACAAAGTTTGGCGTTACCTGAGTAATATTCGACCCCTCTGGGGCTCAATCAACATGATGGGTTAATTAAGAAAGCCCCGAACTCTTTATTGTCATAAGAGTTTGGGGCTTTTTTGTGTGGCTTAGTGGATTTCGAAACTGGATATGATTGAGTGCGACTAAATTGAATGAAATACAGAGGTAAACCTTAAGTCTGATGGCCGCCAAGCTTTGTTGCCGAAGGACTGCACATTACTGATATTTAATGTATCTCGGTGAGCGAGGCGATAACTTGTGTTCTATATTTTGATCATTCATACGGAAGGAGAATAAATATGGATTCAGCCGCGTTGCTCAATCGTGTCGATGAGTTACCTAGGTTACCTAAGGCGATCAGTGAATTGTTAGATGCGGTCAATGATGACAATGCGACAGTAAAAAGCATTGCCACTAAAGTTTCACACGATCCCTTAATCAGCGCTAGGGTGTTACGCCTTGCTAATTGTGCCCACTATGGACGCAGTCGAGAGGTTGGCACTATCGATGAAGCTGTTGTGCGTCTTGGGATGCAAACCCTACGAACCTTAGTGCTCGCATCGGCGGTGATTGGTGCAGTCCCTAAGTGTGAAGGAATAGATTTAGCCCAGTTTTGGGGACAAACCTTTGAGATTGCGCTTTATAGTCAAGAAATGGCAAAGCGTTGTGGCGCAGTCCCAGAAGAGGCTTTTACTTGCGGTATCTTACATCGTATTGGCGATCTATTGATTGCGGCAGTATCGCCTGAAGATGCGGCGAAAATTGCCGAAGCTGTGGCGCAGGGTAAAGATAAGCATCAGTTTGAGCGCGAGTTACTCGGATATGATTCCCCGGATATTGGCGCATTGCTAGCGAAGAATTGGAAGTTTACACCAGCGTTAGTGCAAGGCATTTTGTATCAAGACCACCCTAAGGATTCAAACCCATTTTCAAAACTTGCTGCGTTATTATGCTTATCTTACAAAGTTCTAGATGAGTGGGATACGATTGAGGATGAGGAGAAAACCAGTTGGTTATCTCAATTAGCGACTAAGAAAGGATTGAAGATGGAGATGGGCGGGCTAAGGACTAAGTTGACTGAATTACACGGTTCGGGATATGAGATCGGTAAAGCGTTAGCTTAGAATTTTGTTTCGCTTAGTGTTTTGGTGAGTAGGGCTGCAGTAAAAATATTTTTAGCCAAAGAGCGATATCAATTTAGTCTTAAGAAGACCATCGCGTGAATGGGGAACAGGTGTTTCGCATTCACGCTTTTTTTATGGGCTTTTGTTGATTTACACTTTGACTGAATAGCGGATGTGGCTAGCCAGTTTGTTGGGTTGCAGCTATGGCAAGATTACGCATTTGGATCAACTCGCTGTGTTTGAGGTGCAACAAATCGGCGGTACGTCGAATGATCTGGTCTTCATATTGGGATAGCTGGCCATCGGCGTAGGCCAGTTGCCACATTGCGAGCAACAATTGCTGCTTTTGCGCTAGGCTAAATTCAGCGTTAATGGCTGAGGTGAATTCAAAGAGTGAGGTCGCGCTGCCTTGTACGCTTTTAGCTTCATCAATCAGTATCTTAGCGTCTATTTCTGACATTGATAAGGTATCGGTTAGCAGCTTAGGTAATAAGGCTTCTTCCTCTGCCGTTAAGGTCTCATCGGCAAATACGACTTCAAGTAACATACTCGCTGCGGCCAGTTTAAGTTGATGTGCCTTGTCTTCAGTGGAGACTGCTTGAGTATGAGCTTCAAAAAATCGTCTTAATTTCGCAATCATATTTGGCGGTTCTCATGCTGGAGGGAATATAAAGTAGAGTCGATTGGGAAGTGAAAGTTCACCCTAAACCTTGTATTGCTTAGGGTGAGGTAAGACTGAATTACAGTAGCGAGTTCAGACCTTTCACCAGTAAGTCTGAGGTGCCTTCAGTGCCATTGGTATCTAAGTAAGACTTAGCTATGTTGATCATTGGCATTGCTAGATCTTTAGAAATACCCAATTTTTCAAAGGAGTCTAATACCATAGCACTGCCTTGCAGTGATGAACCTAAATCACCCGCTTTGGATAATAAGCCAGAAACACCCGATTTTGAGTCCAATTTAGGCGCGGCGGCTAGCAAACTATCGGCATTAGGAATGCTGGCAGCCAGTTTTGAGTAGTCGGTTGTTCCTAGGCTTGATTGCGCTAAGCCTAATAAACTGCCTAAGCCACCTTCGGCTTGAGTTTGGTTTAAACCCAATTGTGACATGACGCTGCCAACTAAATCATTCGACTGAGTTGCCGCTACTGTAGTGGTCGCTTTTTCAGTTTTGGCTTGAGTTCCTGCCAAGTTATCTAACCAGCCTGCACTGGCGGGCGCCGCTAAAATACAAGTGCTGAGGAGGATAGAGAAGGTTAGAGTGTGTTTCATATGGAAGCGTCCTTTGAGGGTTTGCGCACGAGTTCGCTGGACAGTTTAGCGGGTTTGTCACTTTTGTTGCAGTAGTTTTCTGTGATTTACGGTTCACACTGGTGATTTCTACTGTGCATTGCCAAGGGATTTTCGGTATCCTTAGCGGCAATTCTAAGTGTTAATTCATTTCAATTATTTGGAAAGTCGCATGTCACTATCCGCAATTTTGTCAGAAGCCTATAACTTCTTCCGTAATCATCTGGCGCAACTCGCTATGCTGACGATCCCATTACTCTTGATCCAAGTGGGGATCCAGTTATGGCTTGGTATAGAGATGAGTAAAGTTGATCTAGAAAACCCACAGTTTGGCGCTCCGCATATAATCGCCATGATGCTGTTACTACTTACTTTTTCGGTATTAATTGCCGCTTTGACTCTGTTTTTAGAACTGCGCTCACAAGGGCATAGTCCTTCAGCGGGAGTGGTGTTGAAGGCGAGTTTACCTTTTGTTCCACCATTATTATTGGCTGGGGTGTTTTCTGGTCTAGCGATTTTAGCACCAGTGATGCTGTTTGCCGCCTTCGGTCCTGTGTGGCTGGTAGGATTGGTAATTAGCTTCTATCTCTTTGCGCGTTTAGCCTATGTGAACTTTATGGTTGTGGTTGAGCGCTTAACACCGCTAGAAGCGATTAAGGGTAGTTTTAGTTTTAGTGGTCCTATCGTACTAAAAACCATTGCATTATTGATGTTGTATTTACCACTCTCTGTCATAGGTAGCCAGCTTTCTGGGTTAGCGTCCATGGGTGGATTACCTGTGCAAATGTTAGCGGATACTTTTATGTCTTTTATTGGATTATTCGTTAACGTCGCTTTGTTCCGCTTATATATGGTGTCGAAAAAACCAAGCGTCGAATAGTGCAACATCAATTCAGCCTGTAGGGAATCACTCATGGGGACGAAAACAGTCATTAAGGATAGTGAGTTTATCCACGATTTTTCGGTCTCCTTGAGTGATGATTACCTCAAGGCGAAAAGCTATGTGCAGGATGTGCCGACACAGTCGCTGCTGCACATTCGCAGTTTTACCCATAAACTTACAGAGTTACTGGGGCAAGATAAGCAAATCGCGTTTTCCAGTCCGAATTTATACGATAGGATCGAACAGCTAAATCAGCGGCGCGTGATTGATGTGAAGACCACTCGTGCCCTGCATCGATTGCGTGCCGACGGTAACCGCGGTGCTCATCCTGAGAAATACCATCTCACCCAAGAACAATTACTCGCGCTAGCGCAAAAATCCATTAAAGATGTCCTGACTTTAGTTGAGCACTTGTATCCTAAGGTTAAAGGTCGAGTTGCCCCTGACTACTGTTATGAAGCGACTGACGCAATGACGGTGAGGGACTTATGTTACCGCGCTGTGATGGAAGATGACCCGCAAGCGCAGTATTTGGTGGGGATATCGCTTAAGATCAAGGCTTTGATACTGAAAGAACAAGAACTGCTCAAAGAGCAAGAACTTGCGGCAGAAGCCGAAGCTATATCAAGCCAAGATTTATCCACAGTTTCACCTCTAAATACCATTTCTCACATTAGCGCAGCTGACAGTTTTGCCCGAGCGGCCTATTGGTTTTCCCTTGCGGCACCTAAGCACATGGAAGCCTTACATGAGCATGGCGTAGCACTGATCCACGGTTATCAAGGCGCGCCAGAAGTGGCTAAAGGTGAACAGATCATTGCCACTGCAGCAGCAGCAGGTGTGGTCAATGCGATGGCGTTATTGGGATATTTTTATCTTGTAGGCAGTGAGTCGTTTCAACCCGACAGCAAGTTAGCACAGCAATATTTACAAGGTGCGGCAGATGGCGAGCAAACCGAAGCGATGGCGAATCTAGGTGTATTGCATTACCAGCAAAAGAACTTAACTCAAGCTTATCATTTTATAAGCAAAGCCGCGCAAGCAGGTTATCCCCATGCTCAGTATCATTTAGCATTAATGCTTGCCAATGGAGATGGTTGTACTCGAGATATGATTGCCAGTGAGCATTGGATGGCCGAAGCTGCCGAGCAAGGACAACTCGATGCTATGCTCACGCGGGCGCAACATATGCTCAATGATGACAATGCCTTTGGCAGTGATTTGACTCAAGCTGAGGATTATTTGCGCCAAGTGATAAAATATAGCCACAGTGTGCCTGCGATGATTGAGCTGAGTATGGCACTGGCCGACGGTATCTTAGGACGAATTGATGTCGTTGGATCTGCTGCTTTGCTTAAGCTGGCACGGCAAAATGCCAATAAAAAAGAGGCGGATATTATCGAGCCTCTGTGGCGTTCACTGGTATTACAGATTGAAAATGTGCTTGAGGTAACCCAAGATCCCGCCGAAATTCATAGCCTTAAACGCGCGCAGACCTTACTCGCTTAAGTGCAGTTTTGCTTCGATTGAACTAGTGTTCATCCTCTTTATGCTCAAAAGTGCGCCCTTGATGGCGTGCCGCATTAGATTCCCTAACAATAGTGTCAGATCCATAAACCTGACTCTGCGGCTCCTCTGTCGCGTGGGCATGTTGCGTTGTGCTTGCCTGAGCCTGATTAAACTTAGCCAACTGATGTGCCATATAAAAGCGGCTAAATAGGACTAAACAACCGAGCGCAATCGCGCCAAATAAGAGCACGAAGGGCAATAAAAATAGTGATAAACAAATTAGGCTAATGCTAATTGCCATCGCTAACCAAGCCCGTGGGCCAGAAATTCGGGTCTGCAGTGGGCTCTGTTGGAACTGTTGAAAAATCATAAGAACTCCTCGATAGGCAGTGGACATTTAGTGTGCAATAGCGAGTGCGTATAGGTCACGTTAATCTTGATTAATTTACTTTATTTTACTCGGGAGGCCATTTTGGTGTTGCGCATTACTTTGATATGTGATCGCATGTCTATCTATATGTTGTTGCTCGAATAACGGTTGGTTAATTATATGTGTTTGCTAAAATCTTTTTGATGTAAATCTGAGCAATTTCTTTGCTAACTGTACATAATATGAGAAAATTCAGCTCAAATTTAACTGCAGTTTTAACTCAGTTAGCCGCCTTATTATATTGGTTGTAAATGTTCGTTCGACCCGCTCAAACACCCTCTTGTTTCACTGCTTTGTTAATTAATTAGACGCCAACATGAACTCATATTCGCTCAAGCAAAAAATTCTGTTCTCTGTCGTGGCAGCCCTTTCACTCGTGATTGGTTTGTTGTCATGGCAAAGTTATTCCAGCCAAAAATCCCAACTGTTACAAAACAGCCTAGAACAAGTGCAGCGCTTAGGTGAACAGCAGGCTGAGCGGATACAAGAATGGTTGGCTGGCCGCCAAGATATTATGGGAGCCCTGGCAAATAAAGTTGAAGGTGACAGCCTCAATACACTTCAACAAGCACAGGCATCGGGCCGTTTTCAGCTGACCTATTTTGGCTCTCAAGCAGGGCAAATGTTGGATTCTGATCCGAGTATTGATCGTACGGGCTATGATCCTCGCAGCCGCCCTTGGTATCAACAAGCCATCAGTGAGCGCGGTCTTATTTTGACAAAACCTTACGTGGATGTTGCCTATAACATTCTGGTTGTGACTATGGCACAGCCTACCGCACAAGGTGTTGTGGGTGGTGACTTATCTATCGCAAGCCTAGTTGACGGTGTTAATCGGATGAAGTTACCGGCAAACGGTTATGCCATCATGATGCACAAAGACGGCACAGTGATCGCTTATAAAGACCAAGCTAAGACGATGAAACCTATAGGTGAAATCGACAACGAGCTTAATCGCAACTTACCGGAACAGAGCCGTGCAGCGGGCACTCTGTTGCCTATGTATTTTGAAAATGAAGGACGTGACAAATTAGTCTGGAGCGTTGATATCCCTAATACAGATTGGGAATTAGTGTTAGTGCTTGATAAGGAAACGCTAGAAGCGCCACTCTCGAGCCTATTACTCACTCAACTGGGTCTCTCTGCACTCGTACTGTTGCTGAGTGTGTTAGCCATTTCTTGGTTAGTTGGCATGTTACTGGGTCCTCTGAGTCGAGTATCGCAAGCCCTTGCGCGTATTGCCGATGGTAATGGTGATTTAACTCAACGTATTTCAGTCGACACTCAAGATGAAGTGGGCGTGCTTGCCGACAGCTTTAACCGCTTTGTGGGCAGTCAACATCAGCTGATCAGCCATATTCGCCAATTAGCGAATGAGTTAGATGCCGATGCTGAACGTAGTCTTGCCACCACGCAAACTTCTGTTGCCGAGTTACAACGTCAACAGCAAGAAGTCGCTATGGTCGCGACTGCGGTAACTGAAATGGCGAGTGCGACTAATGAGATCGCAGCCAATGCTGAGAACACGGCAACAGCGGCTCAACAGTCTGCAGCGAGCAGTTTACAGGGCAAAGAGTTAGTGAATAAAACTCGTAACTCGATTAATTCACTCGCAGATGAAGTGACTCAAGCAACGGATGTCATTGGCGATTTAAGTCGTCACGCTAAGTCTATCTCGAGTATTCTGGCGACAATTCAAGGGATTGCTGAGCAAACTAACCTGTTGGCGCTTAACGCAGCCATTGAAGCGGCTCGTGCTGGCGAGCAAGGCCGTGGTTTTGCGGTCGTTGCCGATGAAGTTCGAGTGCTTTCACGTCGTACACAGGATTCGACTCAGGAAGTACATACCACGATTGAAACGCTACAACGCACTACCGCTCGAGCAGTCAGCTTGATGGAAAGCAGCCAAGCATTAGCGGGTCATAGCGTAGAAGATGCCAATGCGGCGGCGAAAGCCCTTGAAGAGATCACACAAGCGGTCAACGTGATTTCAGATATGGCAGGCCAAATTGCTACCGCAGCGGAAGAACAGACTCAAGTGACGGGTGAAATAACCCAGAATACGGTTGCGATTAAAGATGTGACCGATGAGATTACCGCGTCGGCCATGGCAGATTTGGCACAGGCGAGAGGGTTAAAAGCTCGCGCTAATGACCTGAATGCGCAAGTCGCGACATTTATTCTTTAGTTGCCTTAACTCGATTTTTTGAATAATAGATATTTAAGTAAATTTCAATCGTAGGTTTACAATAACTAATAGTTTTCCTCCGCGCCTTAGACGGCGCGAAGGTATTACTTTTTAAGATTGTTTGTGATGATACAATAATGAGTTAATTATACCTTTATTTAAAGGTACCATTCTGTTTATTTTTTATAATATCTTAAAATCACTTAATAACTGTTTTAACTTGAAGTTTTTAGTTGCATTTAATTCTTAGTTGTTTGCATTAATATGCATTGCTAAGCCTGTTTAATGTTTTGTGCTTATTTAAATTTGGCTAATTTAGTTTGTTTGTTAAGATTAAATTTTATTTTTAATTTATTTATCTTTCATGGTCAACGTGAAATAATTCATTTTTACGTTTCTAAGTAAGCTCACTGCTGCTAAAAATAGCTGTTGTTATATTTAGTCGGTATGGTTATCAGGTCTTTATTTGTGAAAAATATATTATGAAATCATTTTCATTAAGGCAGAAAATTCTTTTTTCCGTTATTCTTGCTCTTTCATCTGTCATATTATTATCTTGGCAGAGTTATTCAAGTCAGAAGAAAGTCTTACTAGATGTGAATTTAGAGCAGGCTCAACGACTTGGTGAGCAGCAAGCGCTACTTATCAGTGAGTGGCTCGTAAGCCGTCAGCAAATTGTTAAAGGAATCGGTGGGCAGTTGAGTCATGACATTGTGCAAGCAATGAAACAGGCTAAGCAATCGGGAGGGTTTGAATCGACATATTTTGGTGAGTCAAACGGTAATATGAGAGACTCAGAGCCAGCAACTGACTATTCAAATTATGATCCTCGTACAAGGTCATGGTATCAAGAGGCAATGCAAGCTGGAGGAAATATAATAACCCAGCCATATCTCGACATTCCTCTCCGTATTTTAGTTGTTACTTTGGCCGAGCCTGTTGCAGGCGGAGTTATTGCTGGAGATCTATCGATTAGTAATCTTATCGAAGAGGTCAACCGCATGAAGTTACCGGCAAACGGTTATGCCATCATGATGCACAAAGACGGCACAGTGATCGCTTATAAAGATCAAGCTAAGACGATGAAACCTATAGCTGAAATCGATAACGAGCTTAATCGCAACTTACCAGAACAAAGCCGTGCAGCGGGCACTCTGTTGCCTATGTATTTTGAAAATGAAGGACGTGAAAAATTAGTCTGGAGCGTTGATATCCCTAATACAGATTGGGAATTAGTGTTAGTGCTTGATAAGGAAACGCTAGAGTCGCCACTGTCGAGCTTGTTACTCACTCAGTTTGGGCTTTCTGCACTCGTGTTGATCTTAAGTGTATTAGCCATTTCTTGGCTAGTAAGTGTCCTGCTGGGTCCATTGAGCCGAGTATCGCAGGCACTGGCGCGTATTGCCGATGGCAATGGTGATTTAACTCAGCGTATTTCAGTCGACACTCAAGATGAAGTGGGCGTGCTTGCCGACAGCTTTAACCGCTTTGTGGGCAGTCAACATCAGCTGATCAGCCATATTCGCCAATTAGCGAATGAGTTAGATGCCGATGCTGAACGTAGTCTTGCCACCACGCAAACTTCAGTTGCGGAGTTACAACGTCAGCAGCAAGAAGTCGCTATGGTCGCGACTGCGGTAACTGAAATGGCGAGTGCGACTAATGAGATTGCAGCCAATGCTGAGAACACGGCAACAGCGGCTCAACAGTCTGCAGCGAGCAGTTTACAGGGCAAAGAGTTAGTGAATAAAACTCGTAACTCGATTAATTCCCTCGCCGATGAAGTGACTCAAGCAACGGATGTCATTGAAGACTTGAGCCGTCATGCTAAATCCATTTCGAGCATCCTGGCGACAATTCAAGGAATTGCCGAGCAAACTAACCTGTTGGCGCTTAACGCAGCCATTGAAGCGGCGCGTGCTGGCGAGCAAGGCCGTGGTTTTGCGGTCGTTGCCGATGAAGTTCGAGTACTGTCACGTCGTACACAGGATTCGACTCAGGAAGTACATACCACGATTGAAACGCTACAACGGACTACTGCCAGAGCAGTCAGCTTGATGGAAAGCAGCCAAGCATTAGCGGGTCATAGCGTAGAAGATGCCAATGCGGCGGCGAAAGCTCTTGAAGAGATTACGCAAGCGGTCAACGTGATTTCAGATATGGCAGGCCAAATTGCTACCGCAGCGGAAGAACAGACTCAAGTGACGGGTGAAATAACCCAGAATACGGTTGCGATTAAAGATGTGACCGATGAGATTACCGCATCGGCCATGGCAGATTTGGCACAGGCGAGGGGGTTAAAAGCTCGCGCTAATGACCTGAATGCGCAAGTCGCGACATTTATTTTGTAATCGCTATTCTTAATAGCGTGCCTCGATATTAGCCCGATAAAGCCTTCGCTTTGTCGGGCTTTTTACTGGCCGTTTTGTCGTGTTAAAGCATTTCTGTGGGATTGAATAACTTAGCCACACTTTGACAAATGGTTTCTCTAATCCATTTATGCCCTTGATCTTCATCATTTCTTTGATGCCATAACAGCACATAGGCCATTGGCATAAATTCGAAAGGCAGTGGCAGTTGTTTGAGCGGATAAAGTTGGCAGGCGTGACGGGCAAAGCTCGACGGCAGAGTGAAGATTAAATTGCTGTGGGCGCAAACGCTGGCGGCACCATAAAAGTCGGGTACAGTCGTGCTGATCCGGCGTCTATGCCCAAGATCGGCAAGAAAGTAATCCAGTGCCCACCAATCACTACCTTCACAACGAACCTGCACATGGGCCATATCGAGGTAAAGGGGTAAATTCCATTGTTCTGAGGTGAGCGCCGCCATCAGCGGGTGATCCTCTCGCACTAAGCAGACTTGTTGATCGGTAAATAATGTTTGATAGGCAATCCCTTCGGGCAGGCGATCCACTTGAAAATCCGACAGTGGATGCAAATCTCGCCCTGAAATGCCAAAGTCGATTTGCCCTTGCTGCAAATCCTGCATCGATTTTTCGGTCCAGACATAGGAGTCGAGTTTGACGTTGGGTGCCGTGGTCAGCATAGGGCCGATAAAATATGGGATTAAGGTTTCATAGGCGCTTTCCACCATGGCAAAAGAAAATTGTCGATTGCTACTGGCAGGATTAAAGGTCGGAGGCTGAGTGAGTTGATACAAGTCTTGCAATATATTCGGCAGTTTTTGCCCAAGAATGAGGGCATGCGCGGTGGGTTTTAAGCCATGCGCCGTGCGCTGAAATAGGGGATCATCTAAGGTTTCTCTGAGTCGATTTAAGCTCTTACTGAGTGCTGACTGGCTTATATGTAATCGGCTGGCGGCGCGAGTGACACTCTGCTCCTCTAGCAGTACTTTGAGTATGACCAGCAAGTTCAAATCGATTCTGGCTAAGTTGTCGATATTCACAGATATTCCTCAGAGGAAATTTACTTTGGAAATTATACCATTTCTGTTCATACCTTGAGTTAATTAAAATAGCGCCCACTGAAATACCTTTCCCTGATCAACTGAGATTATTTATGCGGCGCAATCTGTTACCTATCCTGATGTCTATGGTGCTGCTCAGCCCATTAGCCATCGATATTTATTTACCTTCAATGCCAACTATGGCGACAGAATTCGCCGTATCTGCCAGTGATGTGCAATCCACACTCGTATTGTTTTTATTCGCTATGGGTTTAGGCCAAGTGTTGATTGGGCCATTAGCCGATCGTTATGGCCGCCGTCCTGTGGCCATTTTCGGGGTCTTACTCTACGGCGCAAGTAGCCTTCTCGCTGCCGCGGCCATCGAATTTCATTGGTTACAGATTGCTCGTGTGCTGCAAGGTTTAGCCGCCTGTTCAACTTCTATCGTGGTGTTTAGTGCGGTGCGCGACTGCTACTCGCAAAAAGAAGGCGCTAAAATTTACAGTTACTTAAATGGTGCGATTTGCGTGATCCCAGCTTTAGCACCAACCTTAGGTGGCTTGTTAGCGATGCAATTCGGCTGGCGTTCAACCTTCGTTTTCATGACGTTATATGCCATGTTGATGATGCTCGTTGTTGGTTATCGCTTACCTGAGACTCGTCCAGCCAACACTGTTACTACTGGCCCACTTTACCGTTGGGGCAGATTCAAACCTGTACTCGGTAACACCCACTTTTTGTTTTATGCCTTTGCTTGTATGTCGGCTATGGCGGCTATTTTGAGTTATGTGTCTTATGCGCCAGTGTGGTTGATTGGGCATTTAGGGGTTTCAGAGTTGGCGTTTAGTGGCTTATTCGGACTCAATGCTGTGTTCAATATCGTGGCCTGTTTTGCGGCACCGATCGTCATTCGCAAACTGGGTAATCGTCCAACGGTTATTTTGGCTCTGTCCTTACTCGTTCTGTCTTCAGTGGCGACAGTGGCGGGCCAACAGTTTGGTCCAAATAAAGGGATGGCAGCAGCTTTTAACTTCATGTTACCTATGATGTTGTTATGTGTGGGATTTGCCTTCTTACTTGGTCCTGCGACTAGTATGGCGCTGTCAGCTTTCGGTGAGCGAGCGGGGACTGCCGCGGCTATGCTAGGTTTTATTCAGATGAGTGGTGCATCCGTTTTAGCTGGACTTATACAGCAAACGAATTTAACTGCACCTTACGCTGTGGCACTCGTCATGGGCGTGTTTTCTATTGGTTTGTTGTTGATGATGGCGCTGAGTCGATTCGACCACTGGCACCAAGAGCAGTTAGTTGGCGAGCATTAGTTCGCGGCACTGATTAATTACAGAGTACACCCTTTACCCACAGTTTGTTTGACCGCGAACTGTGGGTATTTTTTATTGTGTCTAATACCCTTTTATCCTTTGGTATACTCGTAAAATAACTCACTAAACCGAGGGTAAAGCTTGTCACGTCACTATTGTGTTATCTGTCGTTATCCGCAGAATGCTTGCTTATGTGCGAGTGTTCAGCCTATCTCTCCAATGACTCAGTTGGTGGTTTTACAGCACCCGAGTGAAGTCGAACATAAGAAGAATAGTGTGCGGGTATTGAGTCTTGCTGTACCTAAAACGCAAGTTTATGTGGGTGAAAGCGAGTCTGACTTCAAAGGTTTACGGGAATATTTAGCGGCGTGTAATAAGCCTATTTATCTCGTCTATCCCTCTGCGTTAAGTGTAAGTGTTGAACAGCAACATATTAATCCTGATTGTATATTGCTGTTGCTCGATGGCACTTGGCGTAAGGCATTCAAAATGCTGCAGCTGAATCCTTGGTTAACCCAGTATCCTGCGGTGCATTTGGCTGAAGGTTATGAATCGCGCTATCGGATCCGTAAATCGAGTCGTAGCGATAGTTTATCGACCTTAGAAGCTTGCGCTTATATGTTAAGCGCCCTTGATCCTACCCTTGATGTTCAGCCGTTAATGATGGCATTTGATGCTATGGTGGAACTGCGGATTAAGGCGATGCCGAGTACAGTGCAGGCTCGTTATCAGAACTCAAATGAATCCAGTGGTAAGGTATAGTTGATGGGGTTAAGGCTATTGAGTCTTAGATGTTTTAGGTATGAATTAGTGCTTTTAAGTTATTGAGTTTTTGAGACTCCGTACGAATTAAAATAGTCAAAATCTTATTCAGATCACGCTAACGTAATGTGAAATACGGTTTAATAACTGGGATTCATTTGCGCAGCAAATGATGAGATAGCTTTGCCAGCCAATTGCTTTGCAGGGGAGTGATTCCATTCATTACTATTAGTAAATGGCGTGCTGGCAGGGCTATCGAGCTTTAAATATGGTGTTTTTGTTGATAATAATGAGAGTGCTTTGCCAGGCCATCATTGGTTTTGCAGGGGAGTAGATTCCATTCATAACTATTAGTAAATGGCGTGCTGGCAGGGCTATCGAGCTTAAATCATATGTTTTCTGCAAGAAAATCTTTCCCCTTCGTTCGCGACCCATCAAAATATTTCGATAAAACCTTAGCGGAATCTTTCGTTTTCCTTTGTAAACGTTGAGAGCGTTAATTTGGTACACAAGTCGGATTATCGAGCCGATGCGAACATCGGCAGTCCTAAATCTGTTCTAGGCTAAGCGTTTTTCCGCAAGAAAGGCTTGGGTGAAGTTTTCGACTGAACTCGGGTAGCCAAATAGAAATCCTTGGGCGAAACCTTGGCCCATATCTGTCATTATGTCTTTTTGTTGTTGAGTTTCAATACCTTCTGCGACGAAGTGAATGTCGAGTGCTTGTGCTAGTTGCACTATAGCATTGCAGAGCTTTTGTCCTGAGACTTCGTTTAAGCGCAAGGCAAACTCGGCATCAATTTTGACGCTGTCTATTGGCAAAGTCCCTAAGCGACTGAGTGACGATAACCCAGTCCCAAAATCATCGATGGCAATGCTGACACCTAACGCTTTGATACGATTGAGTGTGAGTCGTGCTTGCTCCGGTTGTCGTAACAATGCCGATTCGGTAATTTCTAAAATCAGTGCTTCGGCGGGTAACTTCGACATTTCTAAGGCATTTATCACTTGGTCGATAAAATCTAAGTGTTCTAATTGCAGTGGTGACACATTGACTGAAATTCTAAAGTCGGGTTGATAATGTGCTCGCCAGAGGGCCGCTTGTACACAGGCCTGTTCTAATACCCATTGGCCAATGCTGACAATTAATCCTGTTTCCTCAAGCAATGGCACAAAGTCGGCAGCTTCATAATATTCTGTCGGTGACTTCTGCCAGCGGAGCAGGGCTTCGGCAGCAATAGTTTGATTTGTGTGTAAATCGACTATGGCTTGATAAGCGAGAGTGAATTGTTTTAGGCTATGTGCATGCCTTAGGTTATTGATTAACTGTAATTTTAACTCGGCTGCTAGGCTCATTTCCTTATCGTAAAACACGAGATGCGGTAAGCTCTTTTTAGCGCAATACATGGCAGTATCGGCAAGACTAATCAGCTGTCCCGCTTGGTTACTGTGGGTAGGAAATAGCGCAATGCCTATGCTGGTGCCGAGGAAGAACTTTTGGCCTTCAATTTCAAAGGGGCTCTCAAATAGGCTAAGAATTTGCTCTGCAAACAGCTGAATTTCATCTTTACAGCTACAGTCTTGCAGCACTAAGGTAAATTCATCTCCTCCCATACGGGCTATATCGGCCTTTTCGATACAACCTGCTTCGAGTCTGGCTGCGACCAGTTGTAATACTCTATCGCCCATGGAGTGACCGAAGCTGTCATTGATATTCTTGAAACCATTGAGATCTAAAAACATCAACGCGCCCAGTGCGAGGGGATCTGTTTTAAGTTTTTCGAGGGCACTATTGAGGATCTGCTTGAGATGGAACCTGTTAGGTAATCCAGTCAAGGTATCGTACATAGCTCGAGTTGTTAGCTGGGTTTCTAATAGTTTTTTAGTACTAATATCACTGAAAATATTCACATTATAATGAGCATCATCTTCCGTGACGATTTTACGACTGCTCTGCCAAGCAGGGAAGTTACTGCCATCTGAACGTCTTTTCCACGTTTCGCCCTGCCAAAATCCTCTTTGTTTCAAGGCGATTTGGCATTCGGTTTCTTCCCCCATATTATGGGTTATTACCTCTAAAAATTCAGGGGTTTTACTGATGAGCTGCTCAGCGCTATAGCCGCAAATACGGCACATTGCTTTATTGACAGCCAAAATTTGATTATCAGTGTCAGTGATATACACAGCTTCGGCACTTTCTTCGAGCGTGGTCGACAAAATTTCTTTGGGAATATGAGCAAAACCATCAGAAATCGTTTCGCGCATTTGATTGCGGCGATTAAGAGCTTGTAATTCAACGAGTACCACGGGCTGTTGTTGCAGATAACAGCGATAGAGATTAATTCGAGTCGGCAGTTCATTGCCTTGTTGGCTCATGTGCAGCCAGTTGAATTCAACATTATTGCCAGCAATGGCTTCAAGGATCATTTCCCGCGCAAATTCAACACTATTGCGGCCTGAAGATTGGATCCTCGGAGAAAAATCATAGGGAGTCGCATTCACAAAAGCATCGTATTCAGTCTCAAAATAACTGAGGGTGGCTTGGTTGGCACTAATAAAGCTAAAGCCTTGAATTAAGGCTAAGGGGGTTTTATGGGGATGTGCTTGCCAGAGAGACAGCTTTTCTTGTAGTACAGGATCATCTGTACTGAGTTTCTTAAGTAAGTGTTGCCATCTGATCATTCAGGATACTCCCTTGTGACGCAAAATAGTCACATCCCATTTTTAGGTCTTCGTTGAACACGAAGTTGCCCAATAGTACATCATTCCAATGGGGTTAAAAATAAACCTAATTGTTGTTTCACTCAAATAGAAACTTAAAAAGTGTAGTTTAAGACTTGTATTCAAGCATATTTTTTAAGAACACCTGCTGCATATTTCAAGCTTAGGCAGATTTTATGCTATGTTTTGCACATCTTGCGTGAATTGGCTTTTATCATTGATTCATTCAATTATCGAATAAAGGAGACTGGAAATGGCGTATTTATTTAAAGTGCTAATCTCTAAAATATTAATATCGCTAGTCCTCATCTTTAGTTTTCATCTCGCGTTAGCGAATGCCGCCGAGGCGCCAAAGCCTAGATTGACCCTAGAGCAAAAAGCCGATAAGGCACGCATCGACTCACAGCGATTAGAACAGGCTCAATTAGAAAAGGCCCGTCAAGCCACTAAAGAGACGACAGAGCGGGAAGATAACATTAAGCAACAATCCCAAACCAACGATTGGGAAGCGCAGCAAAAACTTAAGGCACAAAAACAGTTCGACGAAAGAGAAAGTCGCGAGCAAAAATATTTACGGGAAGCAAAAGAAGCCGCCGCAAAAGAGCGTAAAATCCCTAAACCTTAATCAGGCCATCGACATAGTCGATTTCAGCTGGTCAGTGCTAGCATTATTTGTGGGCATTACGACTATTCTCATTACTATGCACCTTACTATCCCTAGGAATTGTTGTTGAATATCTGCCCCTTATGCCATGGCGTTGAATTACTCGCTTATCATCAAGATAGGAAGCGTAACTACCTGCAATGCCAAACCTGCCAACTGGTGAGCGTGCCTTCTGAGTTTTATCTTTCGGCCGAGGCAGAAAAAGCCGAGTACGATAAGCACGAGAACCATGCCGATGATCTCGGCTATCAAACATTTTTAAATCGCACACTCGAGCCACTACTTAGCCGTGTTAGCACTTCGGCCCAAGGGCTCGATTTTGGCTGCGGAGAAGGTAAGGCATTGAGTCTAATGGCAAAGGCGCGCGGTTATCAGATAGATAATTACGACCTTTATTACGCTAATAATCCCGAAACGTTAGCCCGCCAATACGACTTTATTACCTTAACCGAAGTCATAGAACACGTGAGTGGTGCCGCAGGTTTGCTTACTCAGCTCGATAGGTTATTAAAACCCAACGGCATTTTGGCGGTTATGACCAAGCGTGTGCAGGATAAAACCGCATTTGCCCGCTGGCACTATAAAAACGATCCCACCCACATCAATTTTTACGCCGAAGCGACTTTTGAGTGGCTCGCGCATCACTATGGCTGGCGACTCGAAATTATCGATAAGGACGTAGTCTTCTTGCATAAAGAGAGGCATAAAGGAATTCATCAGTCGAGTTAATGCTGTTGTCGCTTAAATGTACTTATCATCAATTTGTGACGCTATAGATACCTGATTTTCTATGTTTTTTGTTGCAATGCCAGTGGCTATTACTAATACCTCAAGCTCTGACTCAAGATTAGGGTTAGTCGTTAGCCCGATAATCACTAGGGCATCGTGGGGGGCGTTGTTTGTTTAGCGCGCCTATCTGATTGTATTAACTGAGTTCTATGGTGTTCCTCGCGACGACACTCACAATTGCCGCTAGTGCTTGGTCTATATCATCGAGTAGTGGATGTTGCACCGAACGTTTACTCGTATTCTGCGTGTGGTTTTCAAGACGCTCGATTAATTCATTCACCGATATTTTACGGGGCGAGCGAGAGTTCAAACTGAGTAAGGGTCACTTGACGCTGAAAATTAGGCTGTATATCTAGTTAATAAGGTATGGCTGGAATAGCATTCTAGTAATAGAAGGCTGCGACAAAATCTGTCGCAGTAATATGAAAATAGAATTTATGTGGTTAATTCGATTAAATAAGTTCGCCAAGTGTATATGTTAGCGGTATAAAGCAAACGGATTAACACTGCGGCCAAGTGTCAAGATGAAGGAATAAATACAATGGATGTTAAGACGTATCTACAAGCATTGAGTGCTATTTACACCAACATGAATCAAACATTAGAGCTGGATCGTGGCTTATCAAACTCAGTCTTAGATGAAGCCGAAAAACAATTAGGTTTTAAATTTGTTTCTCCGTTAAGGGAGCTTTGGGGATATGCCAATGGCGGCAATGAGTGGAGCACAGTCTTTGCCCGGAAAGATTACTTTTGCCGATATGATTTTTTGTCATTAGCCTCATCTCTTACATATCGTGACCAAATGAAAAAACGGGCCCAGCACTACGCTAATTACCAAGAGCCAGAAGTGCGGGATCCCAAAATCCAATCGGGATGGTATCAAGAAGGTTGGCTGCCCTTTGCCCAATTTGGGGGTGGCACATTACTCTTGATTGCAGATCATTCGCCCTCAGCATTAGGTAAAATGGGACAAGTGATCGCATACACCCATGACCCCGATATGATGGACTTTATTAGCCCAGACCTAAGCCAATTTTTTGAGCAATCCTTGGCGCAAATCGCGCTATATCCAGATGACTTAATTGAGGATTAAGGATAACAAAAATGTACGATCCATTATTCAACAAACCTAGTGAACTGATTATTGAAGGTGAGCTTCAGGGCAACGATAAGTTACGCATAAAAATGCTCGAAGACGTTTCTCTGATGACACCAGAAACGAAGCATCAAATTCTAAATGCTATGCTCAAAATGCATAAATATTTTGAAAATTATTGCGGTGATTTGGAGGTTTCTTTAAATACCATCAATGAAATAGCCGCAAATACCCAGCCGTTGTACATTATATTGGATGACACCAGCACAATGGAGACTCGGGCAATTCGTTATCATTACGCCTGCAACTGGGAAACCGATCATGGGGTAGAAGTGATGGTACTCAATGGTAATCAAGTGATTTTTGTGGGCAACTGCGGTTACACCTATGGTGTGTTATTAGCCTCCATTGATAGTGCTTTATCCCTTCAAGATGAAGAGCTTAATTTTCTGTGAGTTGCTGACTAAATTTTACAACTATTATTCCCGCGCAATACTGTGTTACTCAGAAAGGCAATTTTAGCTAAGCATTTTAGCCAGACATCCACATATGATGGCTCTTGTTCAAGTAATTTTAGCCAGTACAGGTGGTAGAGAAACCGAAAGTGCATTATGTTGTTGATTTAAAATGGGTGGCTAGACTTTGGCTGGTAAACCAAGCTAAGGAGCCAAAACGTAACAAAGCGTTTAAAATCCTTCGCTTTACTCACTGGAAGTTCAAACTGCTGCTTCAGTTTGAAACTCCTTTAACACGGAGTTAACTTCCTATGACACCTGAATATCTAGCCAAACAAGTTGAATTTATTGACTGGCTCTCGGCTGCAAGTCCGATTGAAGGCATATTGGGTTCTACATATGGATGGGAGTGGCTGCCTACAAGCAGAGATCAAGAGGATCCTTTGAATGGTCCGAAAAAATGTGAGGAAACAAAAGACGCAGAGATGCTTGTGTATAAATCGGCGCTCAGATCTCTGAGAAAAATTGGCCGGTCACATCCTTTGCTTGTGTATGGTCCTCATGATTTTACTGAGAGCTTTAGAGGCGGCGCACTCTTTGCCTTCAAAATGGCAGCGAGAGAGGCCGCTCTCAGACAAAAGGGCGTATGGAGTGAGGTGGCTGAGTTGTATAGCCAAGGCCGATGGCCATGTGGTTTTAAAGAAAATCGTGAATTTGTTGTTTTGTGACTAAAGCTAACGATGCCAAGCATTAGGACAGCTTTTCCGTTGCCTTGAGTTTCTTTAACTGAGATCCGCCATCCCTATCTTTTTTCAGGTTGATTTATCTAAAAGCTGGATTCCAGCCCACAAACATTGCGGGAATGACGGTTAAAGACAGCCTCTAATGAAGCACAGTCTTTTTTACCTTTATCATTAAATCTATTAACACTTCCTCAGTGTCCGTGTAGTTTAGATAGCTTATAAAAACAACAATAGGCTATCGCTATGACTTTACCCTCTGTATCACTTGCTGCATCAACATCATTTGAATTTAAGCCTCCAATAAATAAATCCCGTTTTTCTAAGACCTTACTCGCTTCAGCCTTAGCCTTAAGCTTTATGGGCACGGGTTTTAATTCGGTGCAAGCAGCGACCAATACTATGCCGGATGCTGCTAAGTTGGCGGCGGGTGTGGAGCAAAAGGTGATCGGCTGGCGTCGTGATTTGCATCAACACCCTGAGTTGTCTAATCGTGAATTTCGCACCAGCAAGATTATTGAAAAACATCTGAAATCCTTAGGTTTAGAAGTACAAACGGGTGTGGCGCATACGGGCGTGGTGGCCATTTTGAAAGGCGGGAAGCTGAAGGGCGGCAAGCCTGGTCCATTGATTGCGATTCGAGCGGATATGGATGCACTGCCTGTGACTGAAGTGGTCGATGTGCCTTTTGCCTCTAAGGTGACTGACACTTATCGCGATCAAAAAGTGGGTGTGATGCATGCCTGTGGTCACGATACCCATGTGGCTATGTTAATGGGTGTTGCCGAAAACTTGGTTAAAGTGAAAGACAGCCTAGCGGGGGATGTGATGTTTATCTTCCAACCCGCTGAAGAAGGTGCGCCAGAGGGTGAAGAGGGCGGCGCGGAATTGATGCTCAAAGAAGGGCTGTTTGCTCAGCGCAAACCCGAGCAAGTATTTGGTATGCATGTCACCTCGAGTATGCCGAGTGGCATGATTGGCCTGCGCAGTGGTCCAGCAATGGCGAGTGAAGACTCTTTTACTATCAAAGTGAAAGGCAGCCAAACCCATGGTTCGCGTCCTTGGAATGGGGTCGATCCTATTGTCGCTGCGGCACAAATTATCACTAACGTGCAAACGATCGTCAGCCGTCAGGTGGATATCACTAAAGCGCCGGCAGTGGTGAGTTTTGGCGCGGTCAATGGCGGTATTCGCTCTAATATTATTCCTGATGAAGTCGAGCTGATTGGTACAATTCGTACCTTCGACCAACCTATGCGCGCCGATATTAAACTGCGTCTAGCGGAAATGGCCGAGCTGTCGGCGAAAACCTTAGGGGCGACTGCGACTACTGAGATCCATCAAGGTTATCCTGTGGTGGTTAACAATCCCGAATTAGTCGCCAGTATGCGGCCTGTGCTTGCGAGTGTGGTGGGCGATAAGATGCTGATTGAACCCGGGTTAATCACAGGTGCCGAAGACTTTGCTTACTATGCCTTAGAAACGCCGGGGATGTTTTTCTTCCTCGGGGTGACGCCAAAGGGAACGGACCCTGAAACGGCGGCCAGCAATCATTCGCCGGCATTTTATGTGGATGAAAGCGCGCTAAAAGTGGGCGTTGAGGCCATGACCAAAGTGGCGTTAACGGCGCTCAAAGCCCAATAAGTGGCTAATGCATTATTCCGTAAGCGCTGCGGTATAACTTGAGCTTACAAAAAATCGGCGCGGGATACGCTTCCTGCGCTTGATTTGTTAAACAATTTACCTCTATATGTGGATATTTACAGCAAGGAGCGAACAAGATGAAGCGCACGCTATCGGCTCTGGTGTTGGCCATGGGACTTTTGAACCCCCTAAGCCAAGCACAGGCCACCACGGCAGAAGACATTAAGAGTTTCACGCTAGATAACGGCATGAAAATCATGGTGCTAGAAGATGCCTCAATTCCCAATGCCAACATGTATTTATTTTGGAAGGTCGGTTCACGTAACGAAGTGCCCGGCATTACCGGTATTTCGCACTTTTTCGAACACATGATGTTCAACGGTTCGAAAAAGTACGGCCCAAAAATGTTCGACCGTACTATGGAAGCCGCCGGTGGCGCGAACAATGCGTATACCACTGAAGACATGACGGTTTATACAGATTGGTTCCCCGCCAATGCGCTCGAAACTATGTTCGATCTCGAGGCTGACCGCATCGCTAACTTAGATATCAACCAAGCCATGGTCGATAGCGAACGTGGCGTAGTGCAGTCGGAGCGTTCCACTGGCTTAGAAAACTCTAACTGGAATGCCCTCGAAGGCGAAATCAAAGGCGTGGCATTTTTAGCCCACCCTTATTCTTGGTCGGTGATCGGTCACGAGTCGGATATCGCCGCTTGGTCGCTGGAAGATTTAGTCCAGTACCATAAAACCTATTACGCGCCGAACAATGCCGTGGTCGTGATTGCCGGCGATGTAAAGCTTGCCCAAGTAAAAGCCTTGGCAGACAAGTACTTTGCGCCTATTCCGGCACAAACTCCGCCTAAAGCGATTCGCACCGTCGAGCCTGAGCAAAAGGGCGAGCGCCGTACCTTTGTGCAAAAGGCGTCGGTCAGCACACCGAACGTAATGCTGGCTTACCATATTCCGGCGGCGACTCACGCGGATTTTTATGCGCTGGACTTATTAAGCTCGATTCTAAGCCAAGGTAATAGCTCGCGTTTATATCAATCACTGGTTGATAAACAAGTGGCCTTAGAAGCGCAAACTTATATGCCAATGTCGGTCGATCCTAACCTCTTCTATGTGATGGGTGTTGCTACACCTGAGGTGAAAGCCTCGACGCTAGAACATGCGCTGATTGAACAAATCGATGCGATTGCGACAACGGGCGTTACCCAGCAAGAACTGGATAAAGTTAAAAATATCAAGTTGATGGATTTTTATCGCTCGATGGAAACCATTAATGGTAAGGCTAATACCATAGGCACCTATGAGATGTATTTTGGCAGTTACGACAAGTTATTTAATGCACCTGAAGCCTATAACAAGGTGACGCCTGCGGATATTCAACGAGTTGCCCAAACCTACTTACGTAAATCGAATCGCACTGTGGCTATGCTGGCGGCAACTGAGGAGTCTTCCCTATGAAATCGACAGCAGTGAAATCACTTAAGATGGCATCACTTGGGAAATCGTCTAAGTTAATGGCAGCATTGGCTTTAGGCACAAGCTTAATCATAGCGGGCTGCGCGGCGACATCGGCACCAAAGCGGGTCGATACTGGCAGCTTTGCGATGCCAAGTTACGATAAGTTTGTGTTAGATAACGGCTTAACTGTGTACTTAATGCCGCAGCGCGAAGTGCCGTTAATTACCTTAAATGCTGTGGTACGCGCCGGTGCAGTGAATGACACCACCGCAGGCGTGGCACAAATGACAGCAGAAGGTTTGTTGTTAGGTGCGGCGGGGAAATCTAAGGCGGATATCGAGCAGCAAGTGGATTTTCTCGGTGCAAGTTTAGTGGCCGAAGCGGATAAGGAAGGTAGTTATCTGAGTGCTGACTTTATGGCGAAGGACATTGACTTGATGCTGGGCTTATTTAGCGCGGCGATGTTAACGCCTGACTTTGATGCCGCCGAGTTCGATAAACTCAAACAGCGCGCGATTGCTGGGCTGCAGCAGGATAAAGAAAGCCCACGAGCTGTGATTGGTCGTTACTTCGATAAGCTCGTATTTGGTGCACATCCTTATGGTAATGCGGCTTCGGGTAACAGTGATTCGCTTGAACAAGTGACTGTGTCGCAGCTGCGCGCCTTCCATAAGAGTTACTATCAGCCTTCCAATACTGCGATAACTGTCGTGGGTGACTTTGATGTGGCGACGATGAAAGCCAAGTTGACGCAAACCTTTGGTCAGTGGCAGGGCAGCGAAAAACTGGTACAACCTGATTTAAACCAAGGTTTGCCTCAGTTGACCGAGGCCAAAGTCTTGCTGGTGGATAAACCCGATGCAATCGAAACTACTTTTGTGATCGGGGGCTTAGGTATTAGTCGTGACAATCCAGACTATGTAGGTTTAACGGTAGTGAACACTATTTTAGGTGGTCGCTTCACCTCTTGGCTTAACGACGAGCTGCGGGTGAACGCGGGGCTAACCTATGGCGCGCGCTCAGGTTTTAGTCCTTATACCGACTCGGGTGTATTTACTATCAGCACTTTCACTAAGACGGAAACCACTCAAGAAGCGATGGATTTAGCCTTAAAAACCTATGCACGTTTATGGGAAAAAGGTGTAGACCAAGCGACCTTAGATTCGGCTAAAGCCTATGTTAAGGGTCAGTTCCCGCCTCAGTTTGAAACCTCAGGGCAGCTGGCGGGGCTCTTATCTGGCATGTATCTATACGGTTTCGATGATAAGTTTATCAATGAGTTCCAAGCTAAGGTGGATGGTTTGACCTTAGAAGAAACCCAAAGGTTAGTGAAAACTTACTTCCCGCAAAAAGATCTGCAATTTGTGCTGATTGGCAATGCGGCTAAGATTGCACCTATTGCCGCTAAGTACGGCAAAGTGCAAACCGTCGATATTAAAGCCACGGGATTTGGCCAATAAGCCATCATTGCGAGGCTTGATTCAATAAAGAAAAGGTCTGCATAGTGCAGACCTTTTGCTTTTCTGTTCTTGGTGCTAGATGCAGCGTTTATTGTCCACCCGGCTTAGCATAATGGGTCATCCAATCCTTCACTTGATTATACCAATAGATAGAGTTATTGGGTTTCATAACCCAATGATTTTCATCGGGGAAGTAAATCATCCGTGATTCCACATTGCGAGTTTGCAGGGTGCGGAACAGTTCAAATCCTTGTCCCACAGGTACTCGGTAGTCGAGCTGACCGTGGCTGACTAAGGTCGGAGTGTTAAAGTTAGCCGCAAAGTAATGCGGAGAAATGGCTTTATACAGCTCAGGATTATCCCAGTAGTTGCCAAATCGGGTGCTGTGCACGGCAAAATCCGACGCCATTTGTGAATACATGTCGTAAACCGCAGCATGGATCAACAAGGCTTTAAAGGGATGTGGTTGACCTAAAATAATTGAGGTCAGATAACCACCGTAACTTGCGCCACCCGCCACCATACGATCGCTATCAATCCAGCTTTGCTGTTTAAACCAGTCGGCCGCCTTGAGCACATCTTCGAGGGATTTATTCTTCCAATCTGGGTTAATCGCATCGGCAAACGCTTGTCCGAAGCCGCTAGAACCATGGAAGTTTGGCCAAGCAGTGACATATCCCCAAGAGGCGAAGGTTTGTGCGTTCCAACGATAATGGAAACCGTCGGTAATGGCGTTGTGTGGCCCGCCGTGAACCAGCATAAAGAGGGGATATTTTTTACTGCGATCAAATCCGGGGGGATAGTGAACCCACATTTGAATATCTTGATCTTGATATCCCTTGTAGGTCACTGATTCGTAAGTGCCTAAATCAACATCTTTGAGAATATCGTCATTAAAATTCTCTAGGCGTACCGTCTTACCATTGCGGGGATTAATGCTGACCAAGCGCGCTGGGTGCAAAAAGCTCTCGTTGGTGGCAATCAGTTCACCGTCTTTGCCTATGGCGGGTTGGCCAAAGTCAGTTGCCTCTGTAATGGCTTTGACTTTACCGTTTTTGGCATCGATATGATAAATGCGGTTAGTGGCGGCATCTTCGATGGTGGCATAAAAGCCTTTACTGTCGGGGGTCCAATTAAATTGGCTGACCGAACGATCCCACTCTGGTGTTAGCGTATTAAGTTTACGGCTATCGATATCCAGTAACATCAGCCTTGAAGTATCGGCATAGAAACCGGGGATTTTCTGACGGGTAAAAGCCAACGTTTTGCCATTGGGACTAAAGCTGGGATCAGCATCTGCGGCTTGATTTTCTGGGGTGATATTCTCTGCTTTACCACTGCCAATCGTCGCAAGGAAAATATCCAGTTTAGGGTCGATACGGTTGTCTGAGCCATAAGTACTGAAGGCAATTAAGCGTTCATTAGGCGAAATATCGTAACTTGAACTGCTTTGGCTCGAGCGTGGTAACTCATGGCCGAGCGCTTGCGTCACGGATTCGACTTCGCCGCCCGAAGCGGGGATCCTAAATACATGGGCTTGGCGACGTTCATCTAACCAGTGATCAAACTGAGCGTAGGGCAAAGCGTTCCACTGGCGAGCGGAGACCTTATTGTCTTCGTCGGCTTTTAGTTGGGTTTTCATCTCGTCCCATGTTTGATTTGGGAATACATTGCTGATGAAATACAAATGCTTGCCAACCCATTTAATACCATTTACGCCAGTAGGTATGTCGGTTAAGCGTTGCGCTTCACCCGGACCGTCCATAGGCAATAGGTAGATTTGGCCTGCGTCGTCTTCATTTCGCTCACTCACAAAGGCTAAGGTTTTACCGTCGGGCGAAAACACGGGTTCACTTACCTTTAACCCTTTGAGTGTAATAGCGCGATTATTTTTCCCTTCGCCATCAAAACGCCATAACTGGGTCGAACCTTTATCTTCCTTCAGATCATATTCTGTGACTGGCGCAATAATATGCTCACCAGAGGGTGATACAACTGGGCTACCAATACGCTTAAGTTGCCAGAGCAATTCCACCGAGAGCGGTTTACCCTGCTCCGCAAATGCTGAGCCGAATGGCATCAACAGACAGAGCAATAAGATTCCTGTCTTCTTCACTGTGAGTCTCCTTATCATACATATAGTTATAATGATTTTATTTGTGGTGCAGATTCGAGAGTATAGAAACCGAGCATGAAAGCAAACTGAGTGATAACCCATAGCGGGACGCTTTGTGTAAGCATCTGTGAATGGTTGTCGGCTAATTGTGATTTGTTGATGACAGAATTACAGGCTAATCTAGGGTGATATTTCGGCTGAGGACTAGGTAGATGCAGAATAAAATCAACCGATTAAGACTGTTATTGGGAGTGACAATTGCACTGAGTGCTGCTATTCCTCTGGCTGCGCATGCGGCTAAGGTAAGTTTTAGTGAGTTTTGCCCTCAGTTTACCGGTCAATGGGTGGGCGATGCCGCCAAAGTGGGGGAAGTGCCACGAAAAGTCACAGTCACTGGATTTTGCTCCCATGATATGCGGCAGCTGTTATTGTCTGTGAGTGTTGGCACGCGTGCGCCCTATAGTGAAACCTGGTGGTTTAGGGAGCAGGGCGAGCAAGTGTTGTTGACCTATTACGATGGCGTGTCCCAAGAGAAGCAGCAAGTCTTTAGCTTATATCGTCAAAATGGCGATTATTCTTTGCTGGGTGAGGGCGTGGTGACTGCCCGGTCTGCGTTAATTCAATTACTGTTTGAGGTAAAGGGGGCGGGTGCTCAAGCTAACGCATGGCAATGGACGCAGAATATTCAATATTTAGATGATGATGTTGATCGCTATCAGCTTTTTCGCGGGATAGAGATGACGCCAGTCGCGCCATCTCCTTAGTCGCCAATCCGATTTACCTTCGATAGCGCTTAAAGTGCGCCAGCAAAATCCAGTTGGCGCCATGCTTCATAGCTGATAATTGCCACCGCATTAGACAGATTCAAGCTACGGCTGGTGGCCGCCATGGGGATGCGTAGTCTCTGCTCAGTGGGGATAGATTCGATAATCGCCATCGGTAAACCTCGGGTTTCTGGGCCGAATAGCAGCACATCGTCTTTGGCAAAACTCAGCTCAGTATGCGGGCGACTCCCCTTAGTGGTGCAGGCCATAATGCGCTTGCCCGTCATGGCTTCGAGGAAAGTATCGAAGTCTTTATGGCGAGTCACATTGGTTAAGTCGGCATAGTCCAAACCCGCGCGGCGTAGCTTTTTCTCTTCTAGATCAAAACCTAATGGCTCAATCAAATGCAGCTGGCAGCCATTGTTTGCGCAAAGGCGAATGATATTACCTGTGTTAGGTGCGATTTCTGGCTCATAGAGTGCGATATGGAACATACTGGCCCGCCTGTAGAAAATGACGGCCGATTATACGGCAAACGGTGGCCAAGCGCAGTGTCTGTTGTGGGTGGATTTGGCTAAGTTCATGCAATAGAGGTTGTGATAGGTGGAATTGTTATCTCAAGGCTTGCCTGTTTTATTATCTCAAAGTAATATATCTCAACATCAAGATACTTTTTAAGAAGTCATTATGCCCTTTATTATTGCGTTACTCGCTCCTGTATTTTGGGGGACGACCTATGCGTTAGTGAGTCTCTACTTACATGACATGTCGCCCTACTGGGTAGCCGTGTGGCGTGCCTTGCCTGCGGGGATATTAATGCTGATGCTGCGTCCTCGTTTGCCAACTTTGGTTTGGTCAAAGCTTGGTTTGCTGGCTTTTTGTAATATCGGTGCCTTCTTCACTTTGCTATTTATCGGCGCGTATCGTTTGCCGGGCGCGGTGGCGGGAACCTTAGGGGCTACTCTGCCGCTCATCTTCTTAATACTGGCTTGGCTCATTGATAAAAAACGCCCAGGAATGAAGTGGTTATTATTAGGTTTGATGGGATTAGGTGGGGTCATTTTACTGCTTAACCCTTCGGCGGATCTCGATCCTATCGGCGTACTTTGCATGCTGAGTGCCACGACGTTAATTGCTTTTTCTTCTCGCTGGATGCAAAAGTGGGATGTGGGTGACTTTTTAGTGCTGACCGCGTGGCAGCTATTATTAGGCGGTTTGATGTTGATCCCACTGGCTTGGTTTATGGCAGGGCCACCGCAGCTACCGAGTATGACGCTTGTACCTTCACTGATATGGTTAGTGATTGCCAACACCGCCGTTGCCTATTGGGCTTGGCTGTGGTCTATGCGAAACTTAGGGCCAGAAATCATGGGTATGGTCGCTTTAGTCAATCCCGTGGTTGCCGTATCATTAGGGGTCATGATTGTGGGGGAAACTTTAGACATGCGTCAGTGGGCGGGGATAGGTGTGATATTACTGTCGCTGTTATTGATGAAATTGCCACGGAATTTAAGGTTAAATCCATTTAAAAAAGTGCAACCCTAGTCATTATTTTGGGGTGAATGAGGCATAGATGCTAAAACGTTTGGATCTGAATTTACTGCCCGTACTCGAAATTCTACTTGAGGAACAAAGCGTGACCGCTGCAGCTGCGCGGTTGCATTTAAGCCAGTCGGCGGTGAGTAAACAGCTCACACGTCTGAGGGAAGTATTTGATGATCCTTTATTTGAGCGTACCGCCTACGGCCTAAAACCGACGCCCAAGGCTTTGTCACTCGCGCCTGAGTTGCGCCAATGCTTACAGCAATTGGCGCAATTTACTCGGCCGGACACCTTCGAACCCGCCTTGAGCCAACGACAGTTTAGAATGCATTTGGTCGAAACCACCTATTCACTGACCTTTCCCCATTTTATGCCCATGTTGCTCACTCAAGCGCCCGGTGTGAGTCTCAATTGCCAAACGTGGCGACTCGATACCATGGACAGATTACTGCGCTGTGACATCGACTTAGCCATAGGTTGTCGCGAGTGGGACGAGCGCTCGCCCATGCATGTGAATAATATTCCCGATGACTTATGCCATGTTGAGTTAGTGCAGGATTATCCAGTGTGTTTGATGCGTCGTGATCATCCGGCGTTAACACAAGAATGGAATTTAGATACCTTCTTGAGTTATCGCCATCTGCAAGTGGCCTTTGGCGGTTTAGAGCATTGGTTGCTGGATGATGTGTTGCAACTCGAGGGCCGTCAGCGGGATATTGCCGTGAATATGACCGACTTTCAGAGTGCTCTCACCCTGTGTGAACAGAGCGATTTGATCCTCTGCGCACCTTCACGCTATGCCTTGGCTGTGATGAAGTCTTTTGAGCTTCAGTCTTTACCATCACCCATCAAGCTGATCCCCGGTGCGTATTTATTGATGTGGCACAAACACTTCGAACACGACTTGAGCCATAAATGGCTGCGAGAGTTGATTATTAGCCAAGTGCTGCGTTCGATTACACCTCAGATTTAGGCAGTTTTGGTGTGGCTAACCAAGTGATTAATGCTGGCAAGATATTTTGCCCATCTGCTAAGCCTTGCTGATAGACGGCGGTTACTTTCCCGATGTTGCGATCGAGCCGCGATAGGTTAAGTGGTTGCGCTGGGCGGATCACAAAGGCTTTATTATTCGCAACGGCTTGGTTTAACTCGACTAATGCTTGATTATAAACACGATGGCGTTCATTTAGCGCATGGGCAACGGCGGGGTAGTGTTTATAGGTTTTGCGGGCTAACCAATTCATTTTCATCGCGGATTTTTGATAATGCTCATCTTGAGTCAAGATCACGACTTGGCGTGCGTAACCGTCCTTTCGTGATTGCGCTACTGGTATCGGTTCGCCGATGCCGCCATCGAGGTAAGGATTTTGGTTGATCACGCTGGGTTTAGACATAAAAGGCAGGCTAGAGGAGGCAATGAGCACGTCGAGCAATTTATCGTGATCATTAAAATCGGCCATCCCAAAGTAATCGGTTTTTCCTGTGTTGCAGTTAAAGGCGCCGACCTTGAATTCGGTATTACTATTTAAAAATGTATCAAAATCAAATGGCAGCAACTCATAAGCCATGCGACGGTAGGTAAAGTCTGTATTGACATAATTACCCGTTGCCAGCCAATGGCGGATGCCCATATAGCGTTTGTCATTGAGATATTGCTGCTGAATGTGGAGATTGCGACCAAATTGGCGGGATACATAGGACGCGGGATAAATGGCACCTGCAGATACCCCAATTACATAGTTGAAGTGAAGTGACTGCTGTAAAAACGCGTCTAATACACCTGCGGTATAAATGGCCCTGAGGCCACCACCTTCCAACACTAAGGCCACATCTTTCATCGAGTTACATCTTTTTATCGGTTTATCACCGCAGAATACCCCAGCTTAGCGCAGAAATGAATGCGTGTAAGGTATCTTCAAGATGCGTGACCAACATCAAGATGATGTGACTTTTTCTTAGTTTTAATTGGTAAGATATTGGTTACGTTATCGATTACGCCATCTTTTTGATGGCTCAGGTTAACATGATAAGCTTGGTGAAAATCTGCCTGATTAAAGTATTGGCTAAGTGCATTGAGCGCTTCTTTCACTTTTGCAGGTTGCTTATCCCGCGCCGACGTTACGCTATAAACACTGTAGGTATTGAGTGACCATTCGGGTAATAGGGTGACCAGTTGGCCGCTTTCGAGGTATTTATGCACTTCAGGTTCGGGCAGAGCGGCAAATCCTAGACCATCGAGTGTGAGTTGAATTAACGCCTGCATATTGTTGACGCTAATTCGCTGGCTTGTCAGTTCAAAACACTCTTGGCTGAAGGCGTGGGTTAAGATATCGCCTTTAGCATAAGTGTGGTAGATCCGATTTAATTCAGCTAACTCCGTTGGGTGGCTAAGGTTTTTATGCATTGGCAGATAATTGGGGGAGGCGCACAGTAACATACGCCAATCGGCTAAATGGCGGGCAATTAGGTTGGAATCCGATAAGGGGCCGATGCAAATCGCCAGATCGATACCGTCGTTGACTATATCTATCGGGCCATCTTGCAGCAGTAAATTCAAACTTATCTGTGGATGTGCTGCCAACAGGTAATTAAAAGGTTCGCTTAACAGGCCGCCGCCAAATCCTATAGGCGCGGCAATCTTTAATTCCCCTGATGGAATACCTTTCAAGTTATTAAGTTTCTGCTCTGTGCTTTCGACTATCGCTATGACCTTGCGGCAATTCTCATAGAACAAACTGCCCGCTTCGGTGAGTGTGAGGTTGCGGGTATTGCGGTGGAACAGGCTGATCCCCATGTCCATTTCGAGCTTGGTCACTTGCTGACTTACCGCCGACGAGCTGAGATTTAATTGCTGCGCTGCGGCACTCATTGAGCCCTTTTCTGCGATTGTCGCAAAAACGATCATCCCTTTGATCATGTTTTTATTCATTTTTAAGTAACTCTTACAAGTGAATACCTAAAGTCTAACTTGAGCTGATTGTAACATAGAGATACATTGCCGTATTGAAAATTGTTCTCATTTACAATCTTTGCTCTAATGGAGACTTGTCGGTTATGTTGTTAAGTCGTAAGAAGTACCTCGCTCAAGTGATCACCGCTTTATGTTTGTTGCCCACAGTACCAGTAACAAATGCCATTGCGGATACCGCGTCAGATAAAGAAAAGATGATGGAAAGAATCGTGGTGACTGCATCGGGATTTGAACAGCAAATTCGCGATGCGCCAGCTTCTATCAGCGTGATCACCCGTGAGGATCTGGATAACCGCTTCTACCGTGACTTAACCGATGCCATGTTAGAAGTGCCCGGTGTGGTGATTACGGGCGGTGCAGACCGTCAGGATATCAGTCTGCGGGGCATGGGTAGCCAATACACGTTAATTTTAGTGGATGGTAAACGCCAATCCTCGCGCGAGACACGGACCAACAGTGACGGCCCAGGCGTTGAAGGCGCTTGGACACCACCATTGGCTGCTATCGATAGAATTGAGATCGTTCGTGGGCCTATGTCGTCACTTTATGGTTCGGATGCCATTGGTGGGGTAATTAACATTATCACTCGCAAAGTGCCAAACGAATGGCAGGGTGAGGTGCGACTCGACAGCACTTTGCAGGAAAAATCTGACTCGGGAAATGTGTATCAAGGCAACTTTTTCGTCAACGGTGGTTTGATCAAAGATCTGCTAGGGATGCAACTTTATGGTCAATATACCCAGCGTGAAGAAGATCAAATCTATGGTGGTTACCGAGGTCGCGATGCGACTAACTTGACCGCGAGATTTGCGCTCACACCCAATGAAAATCACGATATCATGTTTGAAGTTGGTACTTCTAACCAAGAACTCGACAGCAGTTTAGGTAAAACCGTCACACCGTTAGCACCGGGCGAAGCCTGTGGCCGTCGCGGTTGCCCTGAATCTTCAATGACAGAATATGAAAACAGCACCTTCTCCCTTTCACATACAGGTCGTTGGGACTTTGGTACTTCGGATAGTTATATCAAGCATGAAGTGTTTGATAATAAAACCCGTAAGATGAAAATCACTAACACGGATGCGCAATCTAGCCTTATCACTACGTTAGGCCAAAGTCATACAGCGACCTTTGGCGCAGCATTCAACCATCAAGATTTAACCGACGAAACAGGTAACCAAGTGAGTGACTTAACTGATATTAGTCGCAAACAATGGTCGGTGTTTTCAGAGGATGAATGGCGCATTGTCGATAACTTTGCTCTGACCATGGGGCTGCGTTTGGATGATGATGAGAACTTTGGTAATCATGTCAGTCCGCGCGTTTATGGCGTGTGGGGATTAACCGACAGCACCACCTTAAAGGGCGGTGTATCAACAGGCTTTAGGGCGCCGAGTTTGCGCCAGACAGTGCCCGACTGGGGACAAGTCAGCCGTGGTGGCAACATGTACGGTAATCCAGATTTACAACCTGAAACTTCAGTTAACTACGAGTTAGGTTTGTATTCTGATCTGACCGAGAGCATTACCGCTAGCGCGGGTGTGTTCTATAACGAGTTTAATGACAAGATCACCCGCGTTGCCTGTCCTGCGACTCAATGTACCGATGGTCCAAATCAATTTGGTTCTAATCCGACGACTTATGTGAACGTCGACGAAGCTGTGACCCAAGGGATTGAACTGAGTATCGACTATCGCATTCGCTCAAATTTGAGTTTGACGGGTAACTATACCTATACGGATTCGGAGCAAAAGACAGGTGTTTATAAAGGTAGCCCATTGAATCAATTGCCTAAGCATTTGATCCAAGCGTCTTTCAACTACGAGCCTATTGATAATTTAAGCACTTGGTTGAGGGTGAACTACCGTGGCGAAGAGAGCCAACCGACGACTGGACCTTCATCGAGCAGTTTAATCGCCCCTTCTTATACTCTGCTGGATTTGGGGGCTAACTATCAGTTGAACGATAGCTTGAAATTTAGTGCGGGCATTTATAACGCCTTCGATAAGGAAATTACCCAAGAGGAATACGGTTATATCGAAGATGGCCGCCGTTACTGGTTAGGTATGACTTATAGTTTTTAAATTAAAAATAGCGAGTTATAAAGAAGCCAGCACTTAGCTGGCTTCTTTTTTGATTATTCAAAATTCGGTTTACGAATAAACAGGACGCTGAGATCTTGCTTTGGCGTGAATTGTTTTTGCTGGAACTCAAAGGTGAGAGGGTCAGTTTTTTTAAGCTCGCCATCAAAACACAAGCTAATGAGATCTGTGGGCTGGGATTTTTTTAGGGTGAGTTTGAAGTCCTTAATCGACCCTTGCCAGTTATTAGCTGTGACCAAAATATAGCTAAGATGGCTCCATTCGACGCCAATCTCCTGATCTTCACCGTCTTGTTTGACGACGAGATTGCGCTTCTTAATCCCTTGCTTGGCGCTTTCATCTAAACAGGCCAGTTCAGTGTAAGTATCAATAATACTACTGGCAGTATCGGGGATGCCCGTTGAGAGGCTTGGCGTGTAACTGTGGCTGATGGAGACAGATTGGCCTGCGGGAAAGGTTTGTTCCCACACAAAGTAATCGCTTAGGGTAAAGGCGATTTGTTGGTCCTCATCTAACCATTGCTTGGGGAGTGCGGGTTTACCCTTGGGGACTTCGGCATATTCGGCAAAGTAAGCGACTTCATCTACACCCCAGCCAAGCTGTTTCAGCTCGGCTGAAATATCGGTTTTATCGGCAAGTTGGGCAACCAGCCTGTGCTGAGTTGGCTGGGTATTACCATTCACTTTAAGGGTGAAATTATCAATGCTGCTGTGATCGGCTGAGCCAAAAAACATCGGTGGCATGGGGAAGGCGATGGGGACGATAAGATCCTGCGAACTGGTGTTGGTAAACACATAATCGACCCTGACTTCGGTCTCGCTGATGAAGAGGGACTCTTTATCCATACTGATATTAGGCTGATATTTCAAGGTAATAGAGCCATTAGCATCGCCAAAACTGCTATCATTGGCAGAGGCAGTTTCTCCGTAGACGAGTAAAACTATAGCAAAAAGGGGTATGGCTAAGTGTGCTGACATGTACTTCTTAACTCTAGTTGGATGTTTTAGTATCAATGGGGAACGATTATTGCGCGCGGGCGAGGTCGATGGCCGCACTTATCGCATTTCGCGCTTGTGGGCTATTTTTCCAGCAAGTGGTGCGCAGCATGCTGGCGACTAAGTTAGCAATATCATCCACTTCGTGTTGGGCGAGTTGTTGCAGCGAGCTGATGCCAATTTCTTCGAAGCGTTTAATTACCGTCGGGCCAACGCCTTTGAGTGCTAATAAGGCTTGTTTTTCTTGTTCATTAAAACCCATAACGAATACTCCTTTATTGTTGGGATTGTGCTCAATTAATAGTACTGGGCAAGATTACCTTTAAACCGAGTTAACAAAAAGGCCCTCGAAGGGCCTGTTTAGTCTTTATGAATCAACAATCATCAATAAGTGTTACATATCACAGGGTTTGAGCGGTTTACGCAACTGGGCGCGCACGTTATCCATGCCTGAGTAAAACTCTTTCATCATCAATAGACCCATCATCTTGCCGTTATCGGTGACGATCAGATTGTCGGGATCTGTTGGGTCGTTTTTGATGGCGCCAATCAGTTTCATCGACGTCATTTCTTTAAATAAGGCGGTATCTAAATTGACGCCAAAGGTTTCGCGGAAATATTTACGCGATAAACGGCCGGAGAACATGCCCAGCAAAAAGCGATATTGCATCACGTCTTTTTTGCTGTAGTTCTTTTGTTGCTCGACACCCATTTGACCCGCTGCGATGCGTTCTTGGTACTTACGTAGCGAGAAAGTGTTCACATAAAGCGTGTCATTTAAGAAGCTAAATGAGCCCGAACCTACCCCTAAGTATTCGTCGTAATCAATAACGTATTCGTCAAATCCTTCGTCATCGGTTTTACCAAATGCCCATGCAGACAATTGATTATATTGACCATTAAGACTGTTTAATATTTGGCGATATTGGTTTGCCATATCCGCTTGCGGCGCCGCTAATTTGCCTTTAACACTTTTACGGGTTTGATGAGTGATCATCAGCGGATAGGTGGTAATTTGTCTTGGGTCTAAGCGCGATGCCATGTCGAGATCGTGTTGGATCACTTCATCGGTTTGGCCGCGGAAACCAAAAATCAGGTCGACGTTGATAATAGGGAACAACTCTTTGGCACCCATGATCTTGTCGAAGGTTTGCTGACCCGTGCCGAATTTATCGAGTCGGTCGGTCATTTTTAAAATATCGTCATTAAAGCTTTGCACGCCGATAGACATGCGATCCACTAAGCCTTTGAGCTGTTTAAAGCCTGGGCTGTCTAAATGCTGCGGATCGGACTCGCAGGAGACTTCTTTAATGCTAGGAAATAGGGTTTTAGCGTGTTCTATGGTACGGGCTAATTCGTCTTCTAATACCGTGGTGGTACCACCACCAATGTACATAGATTCAAAGTCATAGCCGAGGGCCTTGACCATTTCCATCTCTTTACGTAATGAGATGAAGTAGGCACGCGCCTTGTCTTCCTTAAACATAAAACGGTGGAAGGTACAGTAAGAGCACAGGGTATGGCAGAAGGGAATATGTGCGTATAGCATATATTTTTTGCCTTCAACCGGTGCTGGCATCATTTCTGCGGAAAGCGTATCGAGGCGAAGATTCTTATCGACATAGTACTGCATGACCCGTTCCATCGAGCCGAGCATCCAGTTAGGGACGGTAATATTCGCTTGATAAGGCGTTGCGATAGCGCCGTTGAGCGTTTGAATAACTGATGACATAACGATTCCTATCTGAGAGTGCTAACCGTAAACACCGAAATTGCTTTAGGTAATTCACGACCACCTAGCGCAATAAGACTACCTCGTATGTAATTGTTAAAACGTGAACTGGTTATAAGTTACGGTTTCCTAACAAGGAAATCACGGGCTTTTTGTTAAGCAGATCATGTTTTAGCGATTGAGAATGCATTTTTATCATACATTTTTTAGCGGAATTTATTGTAGATTTGCGGGGTTAGCTTACCGCGTCAGTCGAAATACTGAGATTGAAAATCACCATTCTAGGCATTTTGTTGCTGGCGGATTAGCGCTTGTCTATCCAAGGGACGGCTGTCATCATCCGAGCGATAAAAATAACCTCTTGATGTAAAGGGCCCACTATGTTGGCAAAGGTAAACCGCTTCTTCCCGTTGTTGGCACTGATAGGCGCAATGACAGCTTATCTGATACCTAGTTGGTTTACTGAGCTTAAATCCGCCATAGTGCCGCTGTTGGTGATCATCATGCTATCTATGGGGCTCACCTTAGATCTTCAGGATTTTGCTAATGCCTTCAAACAGAAACGTGCGGTACTCGCAGGACTCGTGCTGCAATTTTCTGTCATGCCGCTCAGTGCATTATTGATCAGCCTGTTATTAGGATTAGATAGGGAACTCACCATAGGCATGGTGTTAGTGGGCAGTGTTGCAGGCGGCACCGCCTCAAACGTGGTCTGTTATTTAGCGAAAGGCGACGTGGCTTTATCGATAACCATGACGGCACTGTCAACCTTAGCAGGCGTGGTGTTAACACCACTGATTATTAAGCTGTTGATTGGGGAAATGATCGATATACCCTTCGCCGATATGCTGCTGAGTTTAGTGAAAATTGTGCTGATCCCTGTCAGCGTTGGCGTGATTATCAATCATTTTTTTAAATCGCTGGTGGCTAAAGTCGCTCCTGCATTGCCACTGATTTCTATCTTGGCAATTGTGATGGCGATTACGATTATCGTGGCGTTAAATGCCAATCAGTTTGATAAAGTTGGCCCGATTATTCTGCTTGCCGTGTTCTTACATAATGGCCTTGGTCTCGCCTTAGGCTATTTCTGCTGCCGTTTATTAGGCTTTAACCACATAGTCTGTAAAACTATCTCCATCGAAGTTGGCCTACAAAACTCCGGTCTCGCCACTGCTTTATGTATTAAATTCTTTAGCCCCATTTCTGCCATTCCCAGCGCGATATTCTCGATATGGCATAATTTGTCTGGCGCCATGTTGGCGGGATATTGGGCGAGGGAATTGCAAGATTAATACCAATCGTATTAAATATCTGTTCATTCAGCGGGAGTTCAACGCGCTTTAGGCAAGGCGAAGGCTTGAAGGCATAGTGGTGCTCTGTCGAAAGCCTTAAACGCAGTATAAAGCGCGTTGCCATGTAGTGAACATCAGCCGCCCTTCGGGAGCCACACAGGCATCCCACTCCGGTGTTGCATAGACTTAAAAGGGAATAACCATTTCTGCGTCAATGCGCCTTGGATTGAGATGCCTGTGAGGCTCTGAACTGATTAGATATTTAATGTGATTGGTATAATGTTGCTGTTGAAAATAGACAATGCCTGTAACCTGAGCAAGCGCGGCCACAGGCTTAAATTGCTGTGACTAGTTAACCGGTAATGGGGTCTCGACAGGCATGAGTGTTAGCTGCAAGATATTTTCTTGCCGGCTTAATGCCAGTGGCAGTGTGTAGTTGGGAAAGCGTAATCCGAATACGGCACTTTGTTGTAACAAGTGATACAGCTGATCTGCCATGGTAATCGTTAAACTGGCGCAGCCATGTTCATCGACTCTGCCTTCTAGTGGTAAGGCGATTTTGTCAGCTAAGGTTAGATACGCCGCCATACGCCAGTGAGAGTTTTCTCCAATATTGTATGTGCTGCCATGCAGTTGGTTGTAGCCTAAACCACAGGCCTGCAAGCTTAATTGGGTTTTGGCCGCTGTTGGCAGCGAAATAATCTGTTGTCGCTGCTGTGCCAGAAACTTACCCCACGCCAGGCGATGAATAACTGAGTCCAGTGAGATGGGAACATACTGATCTTGCTGTTTTAGTGCATTAAAGCGGGCAATGCCCTGTTCCAATTTCGTGAGATCGTCTTCATATTCCAGTTGTGCCTTAAGCAGATTATATGCGGGCGTTTTAGCTTGTTCCATGCCGGCTAACGCCGCTTTCTCGAAGTATGCCAGTGCTTTCACTTTATCGGCTTCTGCGCCCAAACCGCGCTCTTCCATGCTGCCTAAATGATAGTTAGCGATGGCAACTTGACGCTTAGCACCTTGTAAAAATGCGGCTTTCGCGCCGCTGTAGTCATTTTCATTCAATAGCAGAGCGCCGTAGTTTGTCCACGCCGTACCGTCATCTGTTGCCATACCCAATTCTAGCCACTTTATGGCTTGCTGGCGTAACTGCGGGATGTTGAGGCTTTCTCTTTCGTTGCCGACACTTTGCATCGCCATTAAATAAGCACGCAGATACTCGCGTGAGGCATTATCCAGATAGAGGTTATCGGGCTGGAGTTTAAAGGCTTGCTCAAAGTAACTCCCCGCTTGCTGCGCCGCAGTGATTGCTTTCGCTAGATAGAACCTTGAGCTGGGATCTGCCGGACTGTGTGCTCGTCCTAGGCTATATAAGGTCGGTAGTTTAAGACCCCGCGCCAGCGCTTCTTCTAACAAGGGGATGGCCTGCGTTTTTCGATCATTATCCAGCGCCATGCTGCCTAGATTATGGCTGGCACGGGCCGAACCTAAGGCTCTGGCTTGTTCATAGTATTGGCTGGCGGTGGCATTGTCTTGCGTTACGCCACGGCCGAGATGGTAGGCTTTACCCAGTAGAAATAACGCATCAGCATTGTTTTCTGCTGCTTGCTGCTGTGCTTGTTGCAAGAAAGCGTCGTATTGTTGTTGCTCAAATAACTGTTCCAGCGCGGACTTTTCTGCGGTTGCTGCAAAGCTTACGGTCAACAGTAATAGGAGAGTAGCAATAGTGAATATCTTCATAACATCCTTGTCGTTAAGCGGGTACTTGTAAGCGGTAGTGCTAGTGAAGTTGTTTAACGTAGAGGCTTGTTATGCTACAAGCAAGCCTTGCGGTTTACCACTGTGTTATGGACAGGCGGATAAAATGAGGCTGTGAACTAAATATGACAAATGTACTGCTTAATGTATCGGGTACTTTGTTTATGAGTAATATAGAGTGTTGGCGTTATATGGAAGTCGATGATGGTGTGATTGATTTAATCCGAAGGTTTTTAGTTATACTCAATATTTAAGGATGAATAAATATGAAATTCTTACCTGATGAATGGATGATAATAAAGCGGGTAATTATATATATTGTTACTGCATATTCATTTACGGCGAGTAGCAATGAACTGCCTTTAAAAAGAGAAAGTATACTGCGCGTAGAGCATCCCAGCGCCATTCAATATACAAGTGCCCTAATCCAATCTGACACATCCAATACTTTAGTGTATGAATCTTGGAGTGGACATAATATGGAAAAAGCTTGGCTGAGGTATACACATTTAAATTTTGATCACGGCGTGTTAGATAAGGGGGTATTAGCCAATATTTTACCTGAAAGTCCTTCTAATATAGTCTCGTCCGTGAGTTTTGTTAACTTAAATGGCGAAGATTGGTTGTATTATATTGAGGCGCGTAGCTTTAAGTCTGAGGCTGATGTATTTCGAGCAAAATTGCGTAATGGAGTTTTAGTCGAAATAGAGCCGGTATCATTAAAGGATGCGATTGCGCCATCAAGTAATATTAAATTTCATCGAGTTAGTCGCAACAGCGTTGCTATTGTGTATACCGCCAAAAAATGTTGCAGTCTTTATTTTGCACTAAGTAATGATGGCGTCAAATTTGATAGCCCCTCGGATATAGATAGTTCAGGTTTCATGCCTTATCTTTCATCTTTCTCCGGTAGTGATATAGTCTATTTTTTTCAAAAATCCTTCCGCACAAGTAAAACTCAGCCCAGCGGTAAACCTGTCTATATCACTAAGACCCATTTTAGATTATCCCGTAATTTAGGGAAAACTTGGACAGAGGCTGTACCTATTAACTTGACTGATGTGACAGTGCACGATGCTAAGGCTATTATCAGACCAGATGGTAATATTGATATTTATTATGTTTATCCAATTCAAGACAGTAGTGGATTATCCCTGTGGCGTCGATGTTTGAACCCTGATGGTCAATTAGGTGTTGAGGAATTAGTGGTTGAGCCTAGTTTCGGCAATATTGCTAAGCCGACTCCCCATCGTCTTAATACTGGGGAATTACTCATTACCTTTGTCGAGCAAGGAAAAGTCGTATTAGAGGGTGATCATAATCTTCATGCTGCAATTATCTCCCGTGATGCTAGCTGTGATATTGGGCCAGCTGTAATTCAGTAGCCGTGACTTGATACGTTCTTTGCAGTTAAATAGCGACTCAATAAAAATTAAGCGAAATCCCTTGCGAGTTATGACACGCAAGGGATTTGTGTCGAGAGTGGACGAGTAAATATAAACTTAAAGCTTAAAATGCGAGACCACGCCGACGAGTTGTTCCTTTGTCGCGGCCAAAGAGGTTGCGCTATTGAGGGTGGCTTTACCGCTTTGATTCAGTTCATCGACCATTTCACGAATGGTGGCCAGATTACGGTTTATCTCTTCGGTCACAGCGCTTTGCTCTTCTGCTGCGGTGGCGATTTGATTACTTAGCCCATTAATATCGAACACATAAGTGGTCAGGGTATCGAGATTTTCCGTTACCAGATTGGTGGTATCGGCGGCTTGTTGGCAACTGTGTTTAGTTTGCTCCATTGCGGTTACGGCGGCATTGGCACCAAGATAAAGTTGTTCCAGCATCTGGTTGATTTCTGCTGTACTTGCTTGCGTGCGCGCGGCCAGTGAGCGAACTTCATCGGCGACAACAGCAAAGCCTCGACCTTGTTCACCTGCACGGGCGGCTTCGATGGCTGCATTAAGCGCTAGCAGATTGGTTTGATCGGCAATCTCGCCTATTACATTCAAAATCGCGGCGATATGACGGGTATTTTCGTTCATATCATTAATCGCATCAGCAGCGACATCGACTTTAGCGACCAAGGCAATCACAGTGTTGGCAGCTTGTTCGACGGCTTTCTTTGATTTATCCGCTTGTGCATTTGCTTGTTGAGTAAACTGGGCTGCGGATGCAGCATCACCCGCGACATTATGGGCTGTGGCGCTCATTTCAGTCATGGCTGTCACGACTTGGTCGGTTTCGACGGCGTGGATTTGCAGTGCATGATTATTGGCATTTGACTGCACATTCAATTGCCCAATTTGGTCGGACATATGATCCGATGCTTGGGCAATTTCAGACATAATTTCACGTAGATTACCTATCACGCTGTCGAGATCTTCTGCGAGTGAGCAGAGCTCATTTTGTCCTTTAATATTTGTTTTATGAGTTAGGTCGCCATGGGCAAGACGTTCCATTACCCGTTTTATCTCATTGATTATGTGGACGAGTTGTTTACTCATAATGAGGGCGCTGAAGAGTGACGCTACAATCGCGAACAAGATCAATCCCAGTAGGATGCTTTCTGTTGAGGTGACTTTATCTTCAGCTTGTTTGCCTAACTCATGATTTCGCTGAGTGATCAGCGTGACCAATTGGTTGATTTGATTACTGACCTTAGGCCCGAGCGCAGCACGCTCAGCGGTTAGTTCAGGTACTGCTCCAGTTCGTTTAGCGAGTGCCAGTTCTTCTTGGTAGAGACGAACATAATGTTCTGTTTGTGGCAAAAGTGTGTGAATAGCTTGAGCATCAGCGCCCATGAAGTCGGTATTAAATTTGGTCAGTTGAGAGACGAGTTGTGCAACCTTATGTTGTTGATCGGCGATAGCTTTACCGTTGTGGACTAAGGTGGCTAAGCGCAACTCAAAAAAGGATTCTCGTACTGTAGTGAAAGTTTCTGCGAGCTGAGTGTTGTCGACTAGGCTTTTACTGGTCTCACCGAGTTCGTTAAAACTGCGATAGCACGAAATACCTATGATGATCAGTAAGATACTTGTAAACACTGATGGCAATGCCGTCAATGTACTGGTTTTGGCATTTTTAAACATGGTGACCTTCTAGGATAAAAAGCAGCAATGCGTAATTTAATTACGCTATAGGTAATTTTAGCGTGCGCGTGAGCTAGCCAGCAAGAGAGTATTTTATGGAAATGTCTACTAAGATACTGTTTTTAATTGAATTGTTTTATTGGTGTTGCATCTGGTTGGTTGCTAGGTTACGAAATGTTGTGTTGTTTAAATTCAATTTTTATCTAGATGATTGTTTTTATTATTAAATAACTATGATACATGCAATTTTTTTACAGTGATTTAGCATTTAAATTGGTCTTTGTGATCTCATACTCAAATGCTACAAATGATTCAAAATGTAATTCAGACATATACTTAAAGCCGATGACTCATGCTGAAATAAAAGCCCCCGCCAGTAGTGATTGACGGGGGCTCTACGTTTGCTAGTGGCTAAGTATTTTTTGAATACCTACAACTAGATTTCAGTCTTATTCTTTATATTTAAGCGTGCCGTTGGCTTTGATTTCATCAAACCATAGGTTGTGATGTTGGCTTGCCCAGTTTTCATCACAGTAGCCTGACACCATACATTCCATACCACCTTCTGACATCACAGTTGCCATGAAGATGTGTACGATAGAGAAAGCACAGATCACGATAGCGCTCACTGAATGCAGTACCAGGGCGATCAAGCTTAATGTACGGCTTGGCTCGAACAGGTTAGGGAAGAGTAATAACATGCCCGAGGCTGAAATGACTAATCCAAACAGGGCAAATGCCCAGAACCACATTTTCTCACCCGCGTTAGCAAAACCTGCATCTGGGTGCTTACCTTTGAACGGACCAAAGTTAATGTAACCGCCTACTACCATGAACCACTTTACGTCGTACATTTTTGGCAGTTGGTTTTTCGCCCATAGGGTGGTCATCAATGCCCAACCTATCATGAAGGGAATTGCCATCACGTCATGGATTTGCTTCGCGCCATAGACGATTGCTTCCCAGATGCCTTCGCCCAACCAAGGTTGGAAGAAGAAGCGACCCGCCAGCAAGGTTAAGCCTGTTAAAATCAACAGTAAGCATGGAATCGCGCCTAACCAGTGGATTGAAACATCAAACTTAGACCAGCGATGCACTAACTTGCCTGAAAAACCATGGTGCAGCTTGGAGATGCCATTCACCTTGATAAATAGGACAAAGATAATGATCATACCGAATAGTGCTGCCATTAAGGCGGGCGCTAACCAGTCGCTACGCAGCGCTAATACCCGTAAATCGTAGGTATTGATCGGCTGAGCATGAAACTCACTTTGGGAGGTAGTGTATCCCGTGGCACCATCCTTCAGTTGCGCCCAAATTTGGGCATCAGACTGTTGAACTTGATTCGCCAGTTCATCACCACCATTGGCTATACACACAGCACTAAATAACAGTGCTATGGCTAAACCTATGTGTTTGAACCATTTGTTCATCATACATCCTCTCTCACTTAGTCGCGCCCACCTAGATAGGCGCTAAGCTAAGTCTGTGGACAGATCCTGTTGACCTGAATTAATTCCAAGCCGCGTTTTTAGCACCACGATAAGCCACACGCTCACGGAAGATGCTTGAAACCACTTCGGCATCACCCGCTAACAGGGCTTTAGTCGCACACAGTTCTGCACACATAGGCAGTTTGCCTTCGGCAATACGGTTTGAACCGTATTTTTGGCGTTCTGCATCTGAGTGGTTTTCTTCTGGGCCACCGGCACAGAAGGTACATTTATCCATCTTACCGCGGCTACCAAAGGCACCTTTTTTCGGGAACTGAGGTGCGCCAAATGGACAGGCGTAAAGGCAGTAACCGCAACCAATACAGGCATCTTTGTCGTGTAGCACTATGCCGTCGTCGGTTCTGTAGAAGCAGTTTGCTGGGCAAACCGCCATACAAGGTGCATCTGAGCAATGCATACAGGCGACAGAGATTGAGGCTTCACCACGTTGACCATCGTTGATCGTCACTACGCGGCGGCGTTGGATCCCCCACTCGAGAGCGGAGTCGTTTTCGTTTTTACAGGCAGTGACACAACCGTTACATTCGATGCAGCGCTTGGTATCACACAAAAATTTCATTGTAGCCATAATGGCAATTCTCCTAGCTTAAGCTGCACTTACGCTTTAACAATCTGACAGAGTGATGCCTTGGTTTCCTGCATTTGTGTCACAGGGTCATAACCATAGGTCAGCGCAGTGTTACAAGATTCACCAATAACGTAAGGCACTGTTCCCTCTGGATAATTAGGCGCTAAACTTTCTCCGTGCATCACACCCGCAAAGTGATATGGCATAAAGGTAACGCCGGGTTTTACCCTTGGGGTAACCATGGCTTGTACCTTAATACGGCCACCTTCGGCGCCTTCTAACCAGACGTCTTCACCGTTACGAATGCCGCGATCGGCAGCGTCGGCAGGGCTTATCTCAACGAACATTTCCTGTTGAAGTTCAGCCAGCCAAGGGTTGGAGCGAGATTCTTCACCACCACCTTCGTATTCAACCAGACGACCCGATGTCAGTACCAGCGGGTACTTGCCGCTCATGTCTTTGTCTTGGATAGACTTATACAGCGTAGGGAGACGGTGTACTTGCATGTCGTCATAGGTTGGGTATTTCGCCACTAAGTCACGACGTGCTGTGTATAACGGTTCACGGTGTACAGGGACTTGGTCAGGGAAAGTCCATACAATACAACGAGCTTTAGCATTACCAAAGGGGATACAACCGTGCTTGATCGCCACGCGCACTATGCCGCCTGACAAATCTGTTTTCCAGTTTTTACCTTCGGCTTCCGCTTTCTCTTCCGCCGTCAGATCATCCCACCAACCCAATTGTTTGAGCATATCGGCAGTAAATTCTGGGTAACCGTCTTGAATTTCAGCGCCTTTAGAATAAGTGCCATCGGCTAAAATGCTTTGACCCTTATATTCAACACCGTAACGGGCGCGGAAGTTACCACCGCCGTCTTTAACGTGTTTGGCTTGGTTATAAAGGATTTGAGTGCCAGGGTGTTTAGCCTCTGGTGTGCCCCAACATGGCCAAGGTAAACCGTAGGTTTCGCCTTTAGCTGGGCCGCCTGCGGCTTCCAACGTCTTGTTGCTGAAAGTGCCCCAGTTTTGGGTGTGTAACTTGATACGCTCAGGGCTTTGACCTGTCATACCGATAGTCCACATACCGCGGTTGATTTCACGGGTGATTTCTTCAATCACAGGTAAACCATTTTCAATCGCGATGCGTTTAGTGTACTGCTCGGCAATACCCAGTTTTTGGGCTAAACGGTACATGATTTCGATGTCGGTTTTAGACTCGAACAGTGGCTCGATGACTTGCTCACGCCACTGGATAGAACGGCCTGAGTTAGATACTGAACCGTGAGTCTCAAACTGAGTTGCCGCAGGCAGCAGATATACGCCATTCTTACGACGGTGCATAACACCTGCCATCGTTGGGAATGGGTCGACAACGACGACTGTGTCCATCTTGTCTAATGCATCACGCACTTCACGCTGACGGGTTTCAGTGTTGACAGATTGTCCCCAGAAAAACGCCATACGGATATTATCTTTCTGCGCTAATTTGCTCTTATCTTCTAACACTCCATCGTGCCAACGAGAACAAGGAATACCCGGTGTCGTCATTGGATCTTTGCCAAGGTAGGCTGTTTGATCGAAACGACCTTTCACCCATGCCATGTCCAGATCCCAAACATGGGTCCAGTGACTCCATGCTGCTGAGGTCAAACCGTAGTAACCGGGTAAGTTATCAAATAACAAACCTAAGTCCGTTGCGCCTTGTACGTTATCGTGGCCACGGAAAATGTTAGTGCCGCCACCTGAAACGCCCATGTTGCCCAGTGCTAATTGCAGAATACAATAAGCGCGAGTGTTGGCATTACCAACGTGGTGTTGAGTTCCACCCATACACCAAATCACAGTGCCAGGACGGTTATCAGCCATTAATTTAGCCGCTTGATAAACCTCGGCTTCGCTCACACCAGTGATGTTTTCGACTTCTTTAGGTGGGAATTTCTTCACTTCAGCACGGATACTTTCCATCTCGAATACGCGGTGCTTGATAAAGGTTTTATCTTCCCAACCATTTTCAAAAATGTGCCATAACATACCGTAAATAAAAGGAATATCAGTGCCTGGGCGAATTGCACAATGCAAGTCTGAATGCGCTGCAGTGCGAGAGAAACGTGGGTCAACGACGATGATTTTAGCGTTGTTTCTTTCTTTAGCTATCAGAATATGTTGCATCGAAACGGGATGCGCTTCTGCTGGGTTTGCCCCGATCAGGAAGATGGCATGAGCATTCTGGATATCGTTGAAAGAGTTCGTTTGCGCACCGTAGCCCCAAGTGTTAGCAACACCGGCTACCGTGGTAGAGTGACAAATACGAGCTGAATGGTCGACGTTGTTTGTGCCCCACATAGCCGCCAACTTGCGGTACATGTAACAACCTTCGTTAGAAAACTTAGCGCTACCCATGAAGTACACTGAGTCTGGGCCAGATTCTTTACGAATGTTGAGCATTTGGTCGCCCACTTCGTTAATAGCATCTTCCCAAGAGATTTTTTTCCACTTGCCATCAACCAACTTCATTGGATATTTCAGGCGTTTTTCACCATGACCATGCTCACGCAGTGCAGCACCTTTCGCGCAGTGACCGCCAGCGTTGAATGGGTGGTCAAATGCGGGTTCTTGGCCCGTCCACACACCATTTTGTACTTCGGCATACAGGCCACAACCGACGGCGCAGGCACTACAAATAGTACGTTTGATTTCGATTGGCGCATCATGCGGCACTTCTTTGGCTTCGACACGACGCATCATGCCTGTGCCCATCAGAGATGCTGCGGCAATACCACCTGTGGCGATACCTGCGTGCTTCATAAATTGACGACGGCTGATGCCTAACGCCGGTTTGTCTGCCACTGTGGCAACATTGGACTTGCGAGTTAACTTCATCGCTGACTTCTCCTAGATTAGCTGCGCAAGCTATCGTAATAGCTGCTGATATGCGCAGTTTCGTGGTAACCCTTTGACTCTTTAGTGGTTACCTTGCTGCTCTCGCTGGCCTGTGCCACGCTCATGCCGGTTGCGGCAATGGCGGCACCCGCTACGCTGCCGACGGTGAGCGCTTTGAGCAAAGATCGGCGAGATAAATCGCTGGGTTGCTGCTTCATGCTGACTCCTGAAATTAGGGTTTAGTTTTTGAGATCGCACGGCTTTTTGTGGGGTTCATCTTGTTATCAAAAAGTGAAGATTAGCGGCGAAAAAGATAATGAAATCATCTTGTTTACCATCAATCATCGCGCGTGACGGCAATATAGTAGGAAAGGGTTGAGTAGGAATTGATCTAGGACAGTTTGCAGCCCTGAAATCGGCGGCCGTTCTCTTAAAGCGTTAACTCGCTCATAGTTTAGTGAACTACTGGGGAGGATGGCGTTGGCGGATTTTTGTATCTCGCTGTTTCAGTTGTTAATTTTTTGTACTGTTGAATTAATGCGAGGGGTATCAGTGCGAATAAAAAACACCCCGCGAGGCGGGGTGTTTTGAGGATGTAAAAGCTGCGGTTTAACTTAGTCTTTATACTTTAAGCTGCCGTTGGCTTTGATTTCGTCATACCACAGGTTGTGGTGCTGGATTGCCCAGTTTTCATCACAATAGCCTGACTTCATACACTCCATACCGCCTTCGCTCAGTACGGTCGCCATCCAAATATGCACTATAGTAAAGGCAATCAAGATAATGGCGCTGATAGAGTGGATCAGCAGCGCGCCCATAGAGGCTTCGCGGGGTAAATCCAAGCCTGGTAATACCAACATGATGCCAGATACGCTGATGAATAAACCAAACAACATCAGGGTCCAGAACCACATTTTTTCACCGGCGTTAGCGAAACCACTGTCAGGGTGTTTACCTTTGAACGGGCCAAAGTTGATATAACCACCTACCACTAAAAACCATTTCAAATCATACATCTTGAAGGTTTGTAACGGCATCCATTTCACCACACATACAGCCCAAGCCGCGATAAAAATGGGACCAGCCCAATCGTGGATTGTTTTGCTGCCATAGATCAATGGCGCCCAAAGGTCGGGGCCTAACATTGGCTGTATGACATGCTTACCTAACATTATGGTTAGACCGGTAAACATCAGTGCCAGACAGCTGCTCGCCATGATCCAATGGATCCACAGATCCGCCTTTGACCAGCGCGAAACCATCTTGCCTGAAAAGCCATGACTTAGTTTTGATGGACCATTCACCAGATAAAACAATAAGAAAGCACCAAACACACCGACCACGGCTAGCGCCATGACGGGGGTTAAGTATTCATTTCTCAGTTCTTTACCTTGGTTACCGGCAACGTTAATCAACACCCCAGTATCTATCCCTTTGGCAGTGGTATAGCCGGCATCGCCTGCTTTTACCGCTCGCCAAAGATCGGCATCGCTGGTTTGCGCTTTCGCCTGTTGTTGACTCGATTGCTGATCACTTGCGTGTACTGGGTTTGAGCTCATGACTGAACCTAATCCCAATCCCATGACGAGCACCAACAGAGCAAACAGACTGCGCAGTGATTTGTTTAACTGTTTGTTTAACATTTTCACTCCTTGCCAGAGGTTAGGGATTTCTCCCTAACCCTCGCTCTGCTTAGTTAATCTCACCTGTCTTGGGGTTGTAACCCCAAATCACGTTAGGATTGCCTCGAGAGGCCATACGTTGACGGTAAATGTTTGATACCACTTCCGCATCACCTGCGAGCAGCGCTTTAGTAGAACAAAGCTCAGCACACATAGGTAACTTGCCCTCAGCAATACGGTTGGCACCGTATTTTTTACGCTCGGCTTCGGAGAATGTTTCTTCTGGGCCACCGGCACAGAAAGTACACTTGTCCATCTTGCCACGACTACCAAAGGCAGTCTTTTTCGGGAATTGCGGTGCACCAAATGGACAAGCATAGAAGCAATAACCACAACCGATACAAGTATCTTTGTTGTGCAGCACTATGCCGTCTTCGGTACGGTAGAAACAATCTGCCGGACATACGGCCATGCAGGGAGCGTCAGTACAGTGCATACAAGCTACTGAAATTGAGGCTTCGCCAGGTAGACCATCGTTGATCGTCACCACGCGGCGACGTTGAATTCCCCACTCGAGAGCGGAGTCGTTTTCGTTCTTACATGCAGTGACGCAACCGTTACACTCGATGCAGCGCTTGGTGTCACACAGAAATTTCATGACTGCCATAATGGCTTATCTCCTCATCAAGTAGGTTAGGCTTTGCTGATTTGGCATAGGCTGGACTTAGTTTCTTGCATCTGAGTCACAACGTCGTAGCCATAAGTTAAAATGGTGTTTGCAGATTCGCCTATCACGTAAGGCACAGTGCCTTCAGGATAGTTTTTCGCTAGGCTTTCGCCTTCAAACACCCCAGCAAAGTGGTATGGCATAAAACATTCACCGGCAATAACGCGCGGTGTCACCATAGCCTTAACCGTGATTTTGGCGCCTTCTGGACCATGAACAAAAACATTGTCACCGTCACGAATACCACGATCCGCTGCATCTGCAGGGTTCATTTCGATGAACATTTCTTGTTGTAGTTCAGCTAACCAAGGGTTAGAACGGGATTCTTCACCACCACCTTCATATTCCACTAGGCGGCCTGATGTGAGTGCCAATGGGAAGTCTTTAGCAAAATCCTTGTCTTGAATTGACTTATACAGTGTCGGTAAACGAGCAACCATACGATCTTCGTAGGTGGGGTATTTAGCGACTAAGTCACGACGAGGCGTGTAAAGTGGTTCGCGGTGGCGTGGAATATCGTCTGGGAATGTCCATACAATACAACGAGCTTTAGCGTTACCGTAAGGGATACAGCCGTGCTTGATAGCAACACGTTGGATACCGCCGGAAATGTCAGTTTTCCAGTTTTTGCCTTCGGCGTGTTTTTTCTCGTTTTCGGTCAGGTCATCCCACCAACCTAATTGCTTAAGCATATCGGCGGTAAATTCAGGATAGCCATCTTGGATCTCACTGCCTTTAGAGTAAGTACCTTCGGCAAGAATATTATTGCCTTCATGTTCCACACCATAGCGAGCACGGAAGTTACCGCCACCGTCTTTCACATGTTTGGCTTCGTTATACAGAATCTGGGTACCAGGATGTTTCATCTCTGGTGTCCCCCAACAAGGCCAAGGTAAGCCGTAGGTTTCGCCTTTGGCAGGACCGCCGGGGGCTTCTAGGCTATCAGCATCAAAAGTACCCCAGTTTTCTTGGTGCATTTTTAAACGCTCTGGGCTTTGTCCGGTATAACCGATAGTCCACATACCTGTGTTAAATTCGCGGGTGATATCTTCAATCAAAGGCTCTTCACCATTGACTTTAATATGCTTGAATAGCTCTTTATCTATACCCACTTTTTTGGCGAGTTTGTACATGATCACATGATCAGGCAGGGATTCGAACAGGGGCTCTATGACCTTAGAACGCCATTGTACTGAGCGGTTAGTCGCAGAGATTGAACCGTAGGTTTCAAACTGGGTTGCCGCAGGAAGTAAATAAACCCCATCTTGACGTTGGTGCATAACACCCGCCATGGTTGGGAATGGATCGACAACGACGACGGTATCCATTTTATTTAAAGCTTCACGCACTTCACGGCCACGGGTTTCAGTGTTGACCGATTGTCCCCAGAAGAACGCCAGACGAATATTGTCTTTTTGCGCTATCTTGGTTTTATCTTCTAACACGCCATCGTGCCAGCGCGAACAAGGAATACCCGCAGAGGTTTGCGGTTTTTGTCCTAGATATTCGCCTTGATCGAAACGGCTCGCTACCCAATTAGGGTCGAGATCCCACACATTATTCCAATGGGCCCAAGCGCCAGTCGTTAAACCGTAGTAACCCGGTAAGTTATCAAATAACAAACCAAAGTCGGTTGCGCCTTGCACGTTATCATGGCCACGGAAAATGTTAGTGCCGCCGCCAGGTACACCCATGTTGCCCAGTGCTAACTGTAAAAGACAGTAGGAGCGAGTGTTCGAGTTACCCACGTGGTGCTGAGTACCACCCATACACCAAATAATGGTGCCGGGTTTGGTTTCTGCCATCATTTTGGCGACGCGGTACATTTGCGCCTTTGGTACACCCGCAACTAACTCAACTTCTTCAGGGGTATACTTCTTCACTTCCTCGCGGATACGATCCATGCCATAGACACGGTGTTTGATAAACTCTTTATCTTCCCAGCCGTTTTCAAATATGTGCCATAACAGGCCATAAATGAAGGGGATGTCTGTGCCAGGACGGATATGCACGTACTCGTCAGATTTCGATGCAGTACGGGTGAAACGTGGATCAACAACGATGATTTTGGCACCGCGTTCTTTACCAATCAAAATATGCTGCATGGCAACAGGATGCGCTTCACTGGGGTTTGCCCCAATAAACATGATGCACTTAGAGTTGCGAATATCGTTGATTGAGTTGGTTTGCGCACCGTAGCCCCAAGTGTTAGCAACACCGGCTACCGTGGTAGAGTGACAAATACGGGCAGAATGGTCGACGTTGTTCGTACCCCACAATGCCGCAAATTTGCGATATAAATAAGCTTGTTCGTTAGAGAACTTAGCGCTACCCATAAAGTAGACCGAATCTGGGCCTGACTCTTGACGAATTGAAGCCATTTTATCGCCGACTTCATTAATCGCTTGATCCCAAGAGATCTTTTTCCATTTTCCGCCTTCTAACTTCATGGGGTATTTCAGGCGTTTTTCGCCGTGACCATGTTCACGCAGTGCAGCACCTTTCGCGCAGTGACCGCCAGCGTTGAACGGGTGATCGAATGCGGGTTCTTGACCCGTCCATACACCATTTTGTACTTCTGCATACACACCACAACCTACGGCACAGTGAGAACAGATGGTACGTTTGACTTCGGTGGGAACATTATGGCCAATATCTTCTTGGGCCTGTGCTTTACGCATCATGCCTGTGCCCAGCATGGACGCCGCAGCGATCCCTCCTGTGGCAAGACTTGCCGATTTTAAGAATTGACGACGATTGAGACCCAGTGCTGGCGCTTTAGCTTCGACAACCTGGTCTGTTTTGCGGGTTAATCGCATCACACACTCTCCTCTATTTTAGTTTTAAAGCGACGCATAATAGCTACGAATATGGTCGGTTTCGCGGTAGTTCTCACTTTTAGGCTCTGTGGTTGCTGCCGTTTTTGTCGAAGCTAACGCTTGACTACTCACAGTGACCACTGCGCCTGCCGCACTGCCGAGTGCCAATGCTTTAAGCAATTGACGACGGCCCATGTCGGAAGCTGGCTTCTTCATAGTGTCTCCTTGTGTTACTGGATAAGGTGGTACAAACGGCTACCACCTCGGTTATTGTGGAAGCCTAAGCTTCAGTTATTGTTGCGAAGGTGAACATTAATCTCACCTTCGCAGTTTGAACTCATCTCTAACATTTACATTTAGCACGCACATGCCGCGCTATCACTCAGTTTAGTCTTAGTTCATTAACTCTACTGGTTTTGCTAAATCGCTGGTGGCTGGCTGTAAGTCTGCGCTGCCTGGGCAATTGACTGGAATATCTAAGCTTAATTGCTCAAAAGCACTGGCTTCCATTGCAAAAAAAGCTTTTGCTAGCTGTGCAACCGTGGCGTAAAACGCCGCACTTGGCGCTTTGGCTAAATTGTCGCAAAAACGGCCAATCCAGCTGCCGATATGGCGTTGGTAAAAAGCCAATTGGCGATAACTTGGCGCTTCTAAAATCAGGGTACCCATCACTTCACACAGGGCAGCAACGTGATCTTCGGGTTCCTTGACGTTGTCTTCGCGTTCAAACCCCAGTTGCATTAAGTCTTGGCGTAGCAATGCCAGTGGTTTATCCATCAATGAGCCCGTCATAAACCAGCTGCCGTAGGGCAGGATCTCACCGCAACCTACACCGAGGAACAGGGCAAAATACTCGTCTTCTAGTTGTGCACTGTTGAACTGCTGTGCGGCGAGTTGGAGTGATAACCAAGCTTTAGTCATCTCGTTGTCTTCATTGGCATCAATTTCAAGATTGGCCAAAAACTGTAGCAGTTCAGGGCTTGGCTGACGGCGCAATAGGGCGGCTAACAGTTGATAGATATCGGCTCTCAACTGATCGTTTTCTGAAACTTGTCTTACTGATTCGGTCATAGCGGATCTCTTATCGCAGTTGCTTTTCAGGATCTTGAAGAATGTCTTCAAACATGTCTTTTACCCGGCAGTCGCCACACATTTTCAAGCGTTCAATATTGGCAGAAAATGCGCTGTGCGCGCCGACCATATCCAGCATCCGATGCACCATAGATTGGGTCGCAAAAGGAGAGCCGCAGCGAATACATTCGAAGGGGGCTTCTTCTTTCAGGGTGTGTTGTTGCTGACGGGCAGCTTTATTAAAGTTAATTTGCGGGGTAAGGCTGATAACCTTTTCAGGACACGCTGCCTCACATAAACCACATTGCACGCAGTTTTGCTCGATGAAGTGTAGTGCAGGTTTGTCGCCGCCATCTTGTAATGCCACGGTTGGGCAAATTGCCACGCAGGACATACACATAGTGCACTTTTCTACATTCACACTGACTTTGCCAAAGGGAATATTGCTGAGGCTAAGGCAAGTATCGATTTCACCCGCTTGGCTATTGAGGTGGTCGATCGCTTCAAATAGCGTATTGCGTTTAGTGGTCGACACAAATGCGGCGGGCACGATCACGGGCCAATCTAAGCTGATATCGAGTATCGAATGTAAATCGGCAAGCATGCTCGGGTCGATGAGGCTAATGCGTTGTGGCTGGCCCATTTCATCTAAAATGCTATTGGCTAACGACAGTTCGCCTTTAAGCATTTGCGTTAGGGTTGGCGCTGTTGCGTCTGTGTTGAGGATCAGCACTTGGCGCGCGCCCCAAGCGAGTACTGACAACCAATGATCGACGCTAGAAACGGTAATTTCTTCGAGGGCAACGGGGATGATGTCGCCTGCTAAATCGTCGCTAATAAAGTTGGCGCCGACAGCATTATCGTGGAACAAGATCACTGGTGCGGTTTGGGCTTGCTCGCGGAACCGACTAACGATTTTGTTCAGGTATGAATGCAAAGCTTGCGGCGTAGGTAAATCGTAACTGATGGCACCCGTTGGGCAAGCGCTGGTACAACTGCCTGCGCCGTGGCAAAGATATGGATCGATTTCAATTTTCTTTGCGACACTACTGATCGCATCTGCTGGGCAGAAGTTGAGGCAACGATTACAACCATTGATGCCATTGCGGTCGTGGGCACAGATATCTGAGTTAATTTTGACGTAGCGCGGCTTATCAAATTGGCCGATGAGATCGGGAATTTGCGCGAGGGCATCTTCGAGTTTTTCTGCGTCTTGGCCTACGTAAAAATAGCCGGGTGGCAGCATTTCTAAGTTCAAACAAGCTGCGCTGCTCAAATCGAGCACGATATCGAAATGGGGTTTACGGATTGACACTAAACTGAGTTCGGCAGCACCATCTTGATGTTCAACACTGACTTGGAATTGGCCTAAAAAGCCTTTTACGCCAATGAGTTTGTTGTAATAGCTTTCGACATCAGTTGCCGCTGCCATGACACGTTCTAGGTGCGCTTCATCTTGGCTGGTAATGGCTTCATTGGCTAAAATCACTCTATGGGCCATAGTGGACAATTTGTCCGCGGCGAGGCGAGCCAGATCTTCTGGGCCAATAATAAGAACATTGCCTTCGGTGGTATAGCTGACAGTTGGCGGGATCAGATTCTGCAACATCTGAGTTTGCGTTAATACCTGTTGTCGCGCTTGTTTTAACGCTTCTTGGGTTTGATTGGTCATCAAATAAGTGCTCACATTGCGTTCCTGAACAGTACTTTGGCTGTTTCTTGTTTTACTGTATCTGGGCAGATTTAGGCGGCTGGTAATAAGTAAGTCATTGCCTTTTCTGCTTTTATCTAAGCTTTTTTATATCTTAGTACAGCAATTCACATACCAAAGTTACGGACATTAAAATTAGCTAAACTGACGTTAAACAACTCGGGTATGTACCTGAGCTAAGGGCTCTGGTGCATTTTGGGGTAGGTCATCAGTCTCCCCATCCAAATTGTCCGTTATCGGCTCAGCTGCCCATTCGACTTCGACTTCATTAGTCTCATGAGTTGTTGTTTCGCTTACATCAAGACTCGTGGATGGATTGCTTTCTTCAGTTTGTTTGGCTAAAACAGCTGATTCTTCATCCGAGGTCTCGCTGTCTTCGGCTATGTAACGGAAGACTTTTTGCATCAATTCAGCTGAGACTTCTGCACTGAGTTTCGGTTGATTACTGTAATCGAGTGCATATTCCAAAAGCCCATCTATCTCGTTGAAATGCGGTTGTTTCCACAGTGCACGTAGCGCTGCTGATTTAGCCGCAGGGTCAACATTGGCGCCCATAAAACTCGCAAAGCTGCCGCCTACTTCAATTTCGTCGGGATTGGGTAAATCCGCTGCAGTGAGGATGCGATTAGGATCGTCATGCTCTGCAGTATTAGGTTCAAAGGCTGACTCTGTGGGTTGAAGCTGCTCAACTGCCATAGTAGGCTCGGCTACGATGGCCTCCTGAGGTGTGATTTCCCCGTCAGCCTCCCGCGCTTCCTCTGCTGCAACTTGTTCGCGCCGTTGGTTCCAGCGACTCAGTAGCCCGCCTGTTTTTTGTATGGATTCAGCCATTAGTCCCTCCGCAATGGATCGTGACTTGGGCCTTGATTATTACGGCCATCGACATGTTTACGGCGATGAGCGGCAATTTCGACTTCACCATATTGGGTGATAAAAGCTTCAATCCAACAAGCAATAGCTTTTGGCATCAATAAGTTGAGGACAGGGGTATTGCCCTCAAGGCAACCCGCCGCGACATTCTGATCCGCCGATAATGCCGCAGGTATCCAAGTGCCATCGGCCGTTTCATCACATACTAAATACAGCATGGCGTTATCTAAATCGAGATTGAGGCGATAGCTGGCGCGTTCGTCTTTGTGCAGTTCGAGTAGCACTAAGGTTGCATCGTCTGGGGCTTGATGGGTGGCGGGAAGTAGGTGATCAATTTCCCATTGTACTGAGGTCCAGCGGCCAACTTGCTTCTCTACTTTCTTGAGTGAAACGTACATAGGCCAAACACTAGTTGTATGTTGCATTGTCTCTCCGTCTCAGCCGTGTTGATGGACAAACCGTAGAGTGAACGGTTCGGTTTTACCAACAAATTGCGATAAAAGGTCACTGCAATATTGGTGCCAGTAAACATAGTGGATTAGTTTGAGCTAGATCATCAAAAACACCCTATAAATTGGACATTTTGTCCAGTACAGGATTTTGTTTGGGACATAAAAGGGCTAATGAAAAATCAGCATTGCGGCAGATCACGCATTTAACCCCAATTTTTATGTCTAGGTATAAATATTGCTATGCTCTGGCCATGACTCGTTAAGCGGTAACATTATGATCTCTGAAAATATCACTATTCCTGATAACAACATGAGCACAGATAGCGAAATAGCGGCAGCCAATCCTTCTCAAAAAACTCAGCATCAGTGTTCTTTTGTGAGAACTCAAGTGGAAGTACCGCTAACCATTGCTGTAAAAGCAGTGAATGAAGCCGGGGAAGTGATGGATAAATTTGTCGCCTGCGAACGTCCGCTTACCGTGTATTTGAACTGGCGACCAATAGTGACACTTATGACCCTAGGGGCGAAACCTGAGTCACTGGCGTTAGGCTATCTTAAGAACCAAGGCTTTATTTCGGATGTGAGCTTACTGGACTCTGTTATCGTCGATTGGGATGTGAGTTCTGCAGCCGTGGTTACCCGTGAACAAACCGCTGATCTTGATGAGAAACTCTCCGAAAAAACGGTGACATCAGGCTGTGGTCAAGGCACGGTTTATGGCAGTTTTATGCAAGATTTAGACGGCATCAATTTACCAACGCCAAGTCTTAAGCAAAGCACCCTTTATAGCTTATTGAAAAATATCAACGAATATAATGAAACCTATAAAAATGCGGGTGCTGTGCACGGTTGTGGCTTGTGTGAAGACGATAAAATTATGGCTTTCGTCGAGGATGTTGGCCGTCATAATGCCGTAGATACTTTGGCTGGGGATATGTGGCTGACTCAGGATCGCGGCGATAATAAGATATTTTATACCACTGGCCGCTTAACTTCGGAAATGGTGATTAAAGTCGCCAAAATGGGGATCCCTATTTTGCTATCACGCAGTGGCGTGACTCAGATGGGCTTAGCACTAGCGCAGCAGTTGGGTATTACTATTATTGCCCGCGCCAAAGGTCGTCACTTTTTGGTGTACCACGGTAGTGAAAATCTGCAGTTTGATGCCAATACGGCTCCTTAGCCCCAAGTTAGCTAAGACAGTAATGCTAAGACTTACATGCAGTAACGAAGAATAAGACAAGGAAACAAGATGACGTCTGCCAGTGAATTGGTCTACATGAGCGCGAAGCAAGTGGCTGAGTATTTAGATCTTAATGAGAAAAAAGTCTACGCCATGGCTAATGACAGAATTCTCCCCGCCACTAAAATCACCGGTAAATGGCTATTTCCGAAAGTGTTAATCGACCGTTGGGTAATGGATTCTTGCCACAGTGGCATGCTGACCGACCGTTTATTGATCACTGGTAGTGACGATCCACTATTATCTATGCTGGTGGCGCGTTTGATGGCGCAAGTTGGTAGCCGTGAGTTGATAAGCTACAGCGCAACAGGTTCACGCTTAGGGTTAGAGTTGCTTGCTAAAGGTTATGCCGATGTGTGCACCTTACACTGGGGTAGCATGGAGGATAGAAATATTCGCCACCCAGCTTTACTTAAAGGTTATAACAACCATCAACAATGGATCATGGTGCATGGTTACTCCCGTCAGCAAGGGTTGATCATGCGTGCCGATATGCACCACAGATGCCAAGAAGAAGATAAAGTCGTGAACTTGCCTTGGCGTTGGGTGAGTCGTCAGGGGGGCGCAGGTAGCCAACAGCACTTAGAGCATTGGTTGTTAAAGCAAGGTGCTCGCTTAGATCAACTTAATGTCGTGCTAACTGCCTATAGTGAACGCGAGTTGGCGGGTTATATCGCTAGGGGTGATGCCGATATTGGTTTTGGTTGTCAATCTGTGGCTTTGGAAAGTGGTTTAAGTTTCGTGCCACTGATTAAAGAGTCTTTCGATTTCGTTATGCCGCAAAGCATTTACTTCCGTCGTCAGCTTCAACAACTTTTTACTATGTTGGCGAGTGGTCACTCGAGGCAAATGGCGGCACTACTTGGTGGCTATGATCTTACAGACTGCGGACAACTGCTATGGAGTGCGAGCTAATCCACTCAACTCGGTAATGGATTAAGGTGAATAGAGTTGAATGGTCTCTGAACTACTTATTACTGCTACTACTATTATATGCTGATATCTAATGTAGCCAGTTGCTCTAACGAATAAGTATCAAGGAGACCCTCTTTCTATTGCTGAGTACATCGTTTCGACTTTCTATGGTGGGTTGATGGGAGGCAACTACTATATATAAGTAAAGTATCTTCATCGCCAAATACACTCAGAGTGTCATCTTCTTCTGTTGTTCCCCGTAATTCTCCCATTAACGACTCTATATAAAAGTGGAGGTGAGATATTCCAGTTCGAGCAGCCGTTATTCTCATTTAAATCTGATAGCATTCATGCTCATGATCCCTTTGTCTTGATACTGTACGCTGGCAATCAATTGGGCCAAATTACAGATAAAGCGCTATTTTGTGGATAACTTTGGGGGTAAGTGGTGGGTATGGTGTGGCTAGATTAGATAATTAGAATTAACTGCAAATTTCCTTAAAATAGGGGTTGCACAAAAAGTTTCACTGCCTATAATGCGCATCCACTGACACGGCAGGCAGCGTTAAGCAGCCTGATGTGACAGTTCATCAATGAGTTTACTGATTGATGAGTGTTGAGAAAGTTTGCAAAAACTCCTTGACGCGAAACGGGAAATGCGTAGAATACGCAGCCCTAGCCAACTGGAAGCGTTCGACGCTCAGTGTGGTACTCACCTTCTCTTATGAGGTTGAGTTGCTCTTTAACAAGATAAAACAAGAAATCTGTGTGGACACTCACAGGTGTTGAGTTAATCGAAACTGCTTAACCTTTGGGTTGGCAGTCAAAAATTTAAATCAATGTAACAATGAGTGTTCATAGCAATATGTACAGTTTGTT